>JAITDK010000019.1 GCA_031282605.1 Oscillospiraceae bacterium | reverse complement strand
AGCCGATGGCATGTGTATCACGATGGTCCAGGCGAAGCCTGGTCCGGATTCGAAAGGGCGGATAGCCCTTCGCAGGGTCTGGGACAGAGTCCCAGGCTCCCCGCAGGGACGTTCCTCGTTCCACCGTTCCACCGTTCCACCGTTCCACCGTCCCACCGTTCCCGCGTTCCAACTCCTGCGCCCGCCAGTCAAAACGCTATAAAGAAGTTGACAACTTACGCCATTGTGGCGGGCGCCAGTAACTTAAAGCGCATTCGATCCGCAGATCGAACAGCGTCCCGCCGCAGCGGACAGCCGAACGTTTCGCAGCGCAAGCCACCGCCACCTCTTCACGCCACGCAACGGAGCCGCCGCATAAGCGACGGCTCCGTGCGCACTAAGGCCTGTTCGATTAATCGTACAGAAGCTGAGCAATACTCGGCTCGTCCATGTTCTCATAGGTATAGAACTGGCAGCCAGTATCAACGGTTTCGTCGATCGTCTCGCCATTGAGAGCCTTGACGGCCAGTTCGATGGCATAGTAGCCGATCATATATGGATCCTGGGTCACGGCGCCGTAGAACCACTGGTTGCGGATCGCGTTCTTCAACGGCGCGCCGCTGTCGAAGCCGATTACGACCAGATCCTTGTACTTACCGTTGGTCTTATCCAGATCGGAGCCGTCAGCCGTCGCGGCGAGCACGCCGTCCACCGAACCGGAGTTCGAGCAGAAGATGCTGACTAGGTTCGACTTGGCAAGGATGCCCTGCGCGGAGGTCTGACAATCCTGCACGTTCGTGGAGGCTGGAACCGTCACCTGGATCTCGACGGCGACCGAGCCGCTCTCGGAGGGTTTCAGATACTTGTCGTGGCCGGTGATTGCGACCTGGCCGGGCTTAACCTCGCTGACCAGTTCATACATCCTATTGATGTAGCCGACGGTACGGCCGACGATTGAGCCGCTCGTCGCGTCCTGCGAGAAGCTGCTCAGGGTGATTGGGGCTTCCGGTGTTGCCGCCTCAATGGCGGCCTTGACGGATTCAATCTCGAACATCTTCTCGGCCGCGAGCGCTCCAGCCGCCTCGTTATCCGTGGAAGCGGTGCTCAGGATCGTTCCTTCCGGCGCGTTGGGCACGCCGCTGTCAAAACCGATTACTGGAACGCCCTTTTCCTTAGCGGCCAGCAGCTGCTCGATAACGGATTCCGTGTCTAGCGCGGCCAGAGCCAACGCCGACGGATTCTTCGTTATCGCGGCGTTCAGCATATCGATCTGAATCTGAATGTCAGATTCGCTCGGCGGGCCTTCAAACGTAATCTCCACGCCGTACTTTTCAGCGGCGTCCTTTGACCCGGCGTATACCGTCTGCCAGAACTGATGTTGAAATCCCTTGGAGATGACCGCAATGTACGGCGTTTCGGCGAGCGCGGGCGCCGCGCACGTCAGCAGCAGGCCGATGGCCAATGCGATTGCCAGAACCTTTTTCATAGTAGTGCCTCCCTTTTAATGATCCACGGACAATTATCTCTATGCGCATGGCGCACGGATTCGGAATTACACTAAGGCTTGTTCGAAAATCCCGCGTAGGCCTTGGATTGTCTCTTCCGAACATACCCTATCTAGTATTATACCCGGTTGGAGCGGCTCACGCGGTAGTTATCCAGCAGCACCGCGCCGACCACGACCGCGCCGGTCAGGAATGTCTGCCAGTGCTGCTGTAATCCCATCAGCATCAAGCCTTGCTTGAGTACGGACATTACGAACATACCAATCAGCGTGCCGATCAGCGTACCCGTGCCGCCCGACATGGACGTGCCGCCGATGACCACGCCCGCGATGCCCAGCATCTCCAGCCCGTTTCCGGTCGAGGGGATGATCGTCGTGTACACCGCGCCGTAGAATATCGCCGCAAACCCGCTGCACAGTCCGCACAGCGCGTAGACCATCATAAGGTAGCGCCGGGTCTTTACGCCGGACAAGCGCGTCGCTTCATAGTTCGAGCCCATAGCGTACGTATAGCGTCCGAACTTAGTGCGGTTCAGCACAACCCACGCGACGCCAAACGCCCCTGCCAGCCACAACGAGCCGACTGGAAACCCCGGCAGCGCGGAAGACGCGCTGGACTTATAGAAGATATACTTGAACAGCCCATCGGGCGAGCCGTATGTGGGGAAGCGCATCGTCATTACCTTCGTGCAGATGGCGCCGAATCCCATGCCCATCATCTGAGTGCCCAGCGTCGCGATGAATGGCGGGAGTTTCAGGTAGGCGATCATCAAGCCGTTCAGCGTACCGATAACCAGCCCGACAAACACGGATAGACACAGCCCAGCCCATACCGGCCAGCCCCACGAGGAATGCGCCATAGCGCCCAGCAGGGCGGCGCATATCATCGTTGTGCCCAGCGACAGGTCGATGCCGCCCGTTATAATAACGAACGTGACCCCGATCGCCATGAACCCTATGAAGTAACTGGCGTTCAGAATATTGACCAGCGCGTCGAGCGTGAAGAAATTTCTGCTGAATATTGCGAAAAACGCGTACAGCGCGACCAGTACGGCTGGGGCGAGCAGTTTCTGCCAGTCAAACCTGCGCGCGGGTCGTCCGGTCGAGGTGGGTGCGGCGGATGACGTCATTACGCGTGCGCCTCGCTTTGCGTTGAATTATATTGATTATCAGGAAAGAATCCCTTCGGGATTCTATGGATACGCGCCCGCTTCGCGCCGCGCGCCGTCGACGGCGTTGACGGAATCCGGCTGCTCCTGCGCGGTCGCCAGCGAGAGTATGCGTTCCTGGGTGGCCTGCGCGACGTCAAGCTCGCCCGTGACGCGCCCTTCGCACATGACCAGTATGCGATCCGCCATCCGGAGCATCTCCGGCATCTCGCTGGAGATCATAATGATGGACTTGCCGTCTTTCGCGAGCTGGCGCATCAGCGCGTAGATCTCGCTCTTCGCGCCGACGTCTACGCCGCGCGTCGGTTCGTCGAATATCAGCACCTCGCAGTTGCGGATCAGCCACTTGGCCAGCACGGTCTTCTGTTGATTGCCGCCCGAGAGATTGCGCACGAGCCGATCCACGCCGGGGGTCTTGATGGATAGCGCGTCGACATATTCCGTCGTCGTACGGCGGATCGCGCGGTCTTTTACGAATAACCTTCCAGAAAACGCTTCCAGCGATGGCAGCGCGGCGTTATCCGCAACGGATAGTCCCAACGCAAGGCCAAACGCCTTGCGATCCTCGGACAGATACCCGATCCGCGCGCGCACGGCGTCGCTTGGCGAGTGAATCTCCAGCGGCTTGCCGTCCAGTTCTATCCGGCGATACCTCGCTTGATCCGCGCCGACCAGCGCGCGCATCGTTTCCGTGCGTCCCGCGCCCATCAACCCGGCGAAACCCAGTATCTCGCCCCTGCGCAGCGTGAACGACACGTCCTTTACGCGCGGCGCGTTCAAGCCCTCCACTTTAAGCAGGATCGGCGCGCCCTCGGGGACGTCGCTAGCCCATTTGCGCTCTTCGGAGATGACGCGGTTGACCATCATCGTAATCAGATCCGACCGTGTGAGGTTCTTCGTCTCGGCGGTACCGATCGTACGTCCGTCGCGCATGACCGTAACGCGATCGGATATCTCCCACAATTCTTCCAACCGATGGGAGATGTATATAACGCCCTTGTTCTGGGCCTTCAAGTTGCGGATGAATCGAAACAATTCGGCGATCTCGCTCTCGGTCAGCGCGGCGGTGGGTTCGTCCATCACGATCAGCTCGCTCTGAAGACTCAACGCCTTGACGATCTCGACCATCTGCTGTTTCGCGACGGAGAGCGTGTTTACTGTGGCGGTGGGGGGTATATCCAAATGAAATGAGGCGAGCAGCGCCGCGGCCTCGCGGTTTGCCCTGGCGGTATCCAGGAACGGTCCGCGCGTGAACTCCCGGCCTATGAATATGTTCTGCGCGACGGTCAAGTGACCCATCAAGTTCAATTCCTGGTGGATCATGCCGATTCCCAACTGCCGCGCGGCCATCGGCGTGCGAATATCGACGGGGCTGCCATCATACTCGATTAAGCCGCCGTCACGCTCGTAAATCCCGCCCAGCACCTTCATCAGCGTGGACTTGCCCGCGCCATTTTCGCCTACCAGCGCGTGCACCTCCCCGCGCCGCAGATCAAAGCGCACATCCTGCAGCGCGTTCACGCCGGGGAAGCGTTTGTCGATGTGTTCCATCTTCAGGAGGGGGACGGCTCCGCCAGTTGTCTCAGCCCGTGCCTGAACCGCTGTCTGGGGCAATGGGTCACGACCTTTCGATAACCGGATGCGATCATTATTTTACGGCTACTCTGTATAAAACAGTATAGCGACGGCCGTCTATTTTGTCAAGCGTCGCGTCATAATCAACGAATCGCCGGTCAAATTAGGAACAATATCAAGGAACAATATCAGGAAACCGAAGTCAGATAATACGTCTGATTCTATCAAATATATGTGCAAATACGTTTTGGAATAATATGGATCAGGAGGGGATAATTGGTGATCGTAAAGAGACGCCCGGACAGGCTCTCCGACGGATTGAAGAGACTCTTGGAGGATCTGGGGTTCCGGACGGTATTATTGATTGTGGTGTGCATGCTGTATTTTTCGGGTTCAGGCATGTTTGCGATGCCGGTTCATTTCTTCGCGGCGTTCACTCCGGCTCACGTGCTGTGGGTATTCTGGATGGCGTTGTTTATTAAGCGCGCTATACCTGCGGGTCAACGGTTTATGGCCGGACGCAAGGCGTTCGCTCAATACAACGATATAGTCGCCTGCGGTGCGCGCGGATTGAAGGCCAACACCCGCCGCCTCAATAATGACGCACTCAACGCCGCGCTGTGCGGCCTTGCGCTTAATGTGCCGTTCTATCTGCTGTATTGGTTCAGGGTCATCGACGCCAGCGCGCTGCTGGTATACGCCGTGTTCTTTTTCTTCGTTGAAACAGTGAGCGAGACGCTGTTCTGCCCATTGCAGCGTTTCGTGATGAATAACCGGTGCTGCCAGGTATGCCGCGTCTATATGTGGCGCTCGATCTTCACCGTGGCACCGCTGCTGGCCGCGCCGAACTTCTATTCGATAACGCTGATAATGGCCGCATCGGTCAGCCTGGTCGCGTGGGAACTGTCTTTCCGCAAGCATCCGGAGTTCTTCTTCGAAGGATCGAACAGGAACCTGCGCTGCAGCGCCTGCGCCGATAAACTGTGCCAGATTCGCGGTAAGATGATTGTGAACCGGGGATAGGATTAGCGGCGGCTCGCCCTACGGCAATTCTATATTTAGAATTTTCAATGTGATTCGGTCGCCTGCTACCGACCTTTCTTGAACGAGAATCGCTCGTTGTACCATGCCATACCGCGGCCTGTATCCCGCGAACGTGTCCTAGATGCCGTACGAGCCGCTGCGGCGGGACGCTGTTCGGTTTGCGAACCGAATGCGCTTTAAGTTTGTGGCGCCCCGCCACTATGACGGAAGTTGACAATTACCCTATAGCGTTTTTACTGGCGGGGCGCAGGAGTTGGAACGATGGAACGTTGGAACGAGGAACGTCCCTGCGGGGAGCCTGGGACTCTGTCCCAGACCCTGCGAAGGGCTATCCGCCCTTTCGAATCCTGACCAGGCTTCGCCTGGACCATCGTGATACACA
>JAITDK010000263.1 GCA_031282605.1 Oscillospiraceae bacterium | reverse complement strand
TGGACGGACACAGCTCGATACCGCACTGTGTGAAGTCGTCGGTTGAAACGCCGGAGGATTGGAAGCGCGTCAAAGAGGAGCGATTCCAGCTGCGTTCGCCGGGGCGCAGGATAGATGTCGAGGCGATAAAGGCAAAATATCCTAAGGATCGCGACTTTCCAGTAGGCGTGAACGCCGGATCGATGATAGGCAAGATCCGAGATATGCTTACGTTCGAAGGACTATGCTACGCGCAGTATGATTATCCGGATATGCTGGAAGACATGGTGGAGACCTGTTGCGTTCATGTCGAGGATGTGCTGGATCAACTGCTGCCGGTTGTGGATTTCGATTACGCGTCCGGTTGGGAAGACATTTGCTTTAAGAACGGGCCGATCGTCACGCCGGATTTCTTTCATAATGTCGTAATGCCGCGGTACAAACGGATCAACGCGAAGTTGAAGGCGCACGGGATCGACCTGTGGTACTGCGACTGCGATGGGGATATCCGACCCATACTGGATTCATTCCTAGAAGGCGGTATCAACTGCATGTTCCCCTATGAGGTGAACGGCTGTATGCATCCGAAGGAATTGTTAGATCAGTATGGAAAACAACTGCGAATTATGGGCGGTATTGATAAGATGCAGATGAAGGCGGGGAAGGAAGCCATCAAGTCATACCTGAAGAGCGTTGAGCCGCTGGTAGCGCGCGGAGGGTATGTGCCGTTCTGCGATCACCGCTGTCCGCCGGATGTGGCCGAGGATGACTATATCTATTACCTGGATCTGAAAGAGAAGATGTTTGGAATTTAACGGAAATTCTATTGAACCATAATGTATAACGGGGGTTTGTATGGCGCCGCGAAAGGTGGGCTTCGTTGGACTGGGCAATATGGCGCAGGCCATGTTCAAGCGTTGGATCGTATCAGGTGCGGCATCGGTTGGTGAGGTATATGGGTACGATCCAAATGAATCATTATGCGCTTCGCTGCATAAATCGTTTGGCATAAACATCGCGAGCGACAACGCAGAGTTGGCGCGTGTGTGCGACGCACTCATACTGGCCGTAAAGCCGCAGTACGCCGACGAGGCGTTATCGCAGCTCCCGCTACAACTTCCGGTGGGCGATTTCACAGGCAAAGCAGTGCTATCCATTATAGCGGGATGGACGACCGCCGCGTTAAGGGCGCGTCTGCCTGGCGCGATGGTAGCGCGCGTAATGCCCAATACCCCGGCAATGGTGGGGGAGGGCGTGTTCGCGGTGAGCCGTGATCATACGTTTAGCGAAGAGTTGACGGCGTGGATGACAGGAGCGCTGGAGCGATGCGGGCGCGTGTTCTTCGTGAGGGAATGCGACCTGGAAGCGGTAACGGGGTTGAGCGGCAGCGGGCCGGCGTACGGATTTATATTCATTGAGGCGATGGCGGACGCGGGTGTGCGGCTCGGGCTGCCGCGATCGCTGGCATATGAAATGGCGGCGCAGACATTGACGGGCGCGGGTCGGATGGCGCTCGAGTCGGGTCAGATACCTGCGGCGTTAAAGGACGCGGTATGTTCGCCCGGAGGCACAACTATCGAAGCGGTATACGCGCTGGAGAGGGGCGGCTTCCGCGCGGCGGTTATCGACGCGGTGTGCGCTTCGGCGGCGAAAGCGGCTGCAATGCGCGGGTGAACAATATTTAGTATTCGATTCGGCGTGGGGTTAATCGGCGACAGACGAGGAAGCTCACGCCATAGAATACGTATTTACGAAAGGTTTGTATGTCAGAACTAACTATATCTCAAGACCGGGTCGACGCGCCGTCATTGACCAAGGTCGTCGCTTATACGGACGGCGCGTGTTCCGGCAACCCCGGCCCTGGCGGCTGGGGTGCAGTATTGTTATATGGTGATAAGCGAAAGGAATTAAGCGGTTACGAACCTGACACGACCAACAACCGCATGGAGATCCAGGCCGTTATAGCCGCGCTGAGCGTTCTGCAGCGGCCTTGCGCAATCGAGGTATACAGCGATTCGGCGTATGTCGTTCACGCGTTCACGCAGAATTGGCTGGTCAACTGGCAGCGCAACGGATGGAAAACATCAACGAAGCAGCCAGTGTTGAATAAAGATCTTTGGCAGGCGTTGCTGCGGCTTTGTGAAACGCACAAGGTGTCGTTCAAAAAGGTCAAGGGTCACGCAAGCAACAAAGAAAATAATCGATGCGATGAACTCGCGCGGCAAGCGATACAGGATAATCGCGGTCAGCGTTGAAATAAATAAACCGTAGGGATACGCCAAATCCCGGCGAGCGGGGGAGTGCCCTATACTATTCGCGAAAGAATACTTTAACGAAGTGTTAATACGCTTTTGGAGGGTCTGATGCAAAAGCAGCCAACGCGACAGCCAAAACCCAAACAACCCCAACCGCCGCGTGGTTCGCACGCCGAAGCCATCGCCAACAAAAACGCGGCGCAGCTCGAACAGCTGTTAACCGAATTGCCCGGATGCTGCCGCGACTTCCTGAACAGCATAGCCGATACGGTTACGCTGCGCACGCGCCTGGCATACGCGTACGATTTGAGGGTGTTCTTCAGATACTTATCAGATAATATCTATGAATTCCAAGGGCATGACATCCGCGGCATCATGGCGGAACAACTGGACAAGATCTCCACCCGTGACTTCGAGCGGTATCAACAGTACCTGACACGCTATAAGCCGCCCGCTGCCGATCCAACCGTCGAGCCTGGCTCGCCGACCGCATATCGTTCATACCGCGACAACTCCGCGCCGGGTAAGATGCGCAAGATGTCGTCGCTTCGTTCGTTCTTCCAATATTTATTTACTCACCAATATATATCTTCCAATCGTACCAGCATGATTCAGCTGCCAAAACTTCGCGAAAAACCTATCGTTCATCTTGAACCTGACGAGGCCGCCCGTCTGCTGGATCTGACCGAGACCGGCGAGGCGCTGACCGCCCATCAGCAAGCATATCATGAGGCACTGGGCAAACGCGACGTCGCGATGATGACTCTAATGCTGGGTACGGGAATCCGAGTCAGCGAGTGCGTCGGGATAAATATGGGCGATGTCAACTTTGATGAAAACGCGTTCCGCGTCACACGCAAGGGCGGCGATCAAGCGATCCTCTACTTCTCCGATGAAGTGGCGGACGCGCTCAAGGCGTATATGAAGGAACGCGAGCAGGTTGTGACGCTTCCGGGGCACGAGGACGCGCTGTTCCTCTCGCTTCAGCGGCGGCGGATCACGGCGCGGGCCGTCGAGAATCTGGTGAGCAAGTATGCCAAAACGGCCGCGCCGCTCAAGCGGATCACCCCGCACAAACTGCGCAGTACGTACGGCACTACGTTATATAAGGAAAGCGGCGATATCTATCTCGTTGCGGACGTACTCGGGCACGCCGATGTCAACACGACGCGCAAGCACTACGCCGCAATGAATGATGAACGCCGACGCAAGGCGTCGACGCTCGTCAAATTGAGGGAGGATTGATTGAGGCGGGCGTCCATTCCCTCGCAGACCTACGGTCTATAATGTATCGGCGAACAAGACAAACCGTTGGTCTGATAATGGACTAGCAAAAGATACCGTAGGTCTGTTTTAACGGTCGGTCATGCCGTCACAAACTCCAGCGCTTTGTCAGCCGCCGACGCCGCGTCGGGCGTATAGGCGTCCGCCCCGATAGCGTCGCAAAAACTCTGGGTAATAGGCGCGCCGCCCACCATTATCTTCACCTTGTCGCGTAGCCCCGCCTGCTCGATGGCCTCGACTACGTGCTTCATCTCGCCCATCGTCGTGGTCAGCAGCGCCGAGCAGCATACCAGCTGAGCCTGTTCCTCATTGACGGCCTCGACGAATTTCTCGGGACTGACGTCCACGCCTAGGTCAACGACTTCCAGACCCCTGCCCTCGAGCATCAGTTTGACCAAGTTCTTGCCGATGTCGTGCAGATCGCCCTTGACCGTCCCGATAACGGCCTTGCCCTTCGCGGCGACGCCGTCCTCGACCAGTCGCGCCTTCAGCATCGCCGTGCCCGCGTTCATCGCGCGCGCCGCCACCAGCACCTCTGGCACAAACACCTCGTTGTTCTTAAATTTTTCGCCAATGACGCTCATGCCGGCGAGCAGCCCTTCTTCCAGAATAGCCTTCGGGCTTTCACCCTGCTCCAACGCGAGGGCGACCAATTCCTTCACCTTAGGCATACGGCCCCGCTGCAGCGCCGCGCTGATATCCTGCATTATGCTCATGATATCTCCTCCTGTCTTATACAGAGCATTGACCTAATTAAGTTATGTTATACCAGATCGACGGTATTGCGTCAATGTTCGCGTCAGAGTATAATGCGCTGGGAGGCGATCCGCTAACATGGTTCGCGATAAGTCGTTCTATCAGACGCTGGTTAGGCTGGCGCTGCCGGCGGCCGTGCAGGGGTTCATTTCATTACTGGTAAATCAGGCGGATACGGTCATGGTATCCAGCCTGGGCGACGCCGCGTTAGCCGGAGTCGCGCAGGCCAACAGCGCGACGGCGTTCTTCACGGCGGCGGTCAGCGGCATGGTCAGCGGTTCGTCCGTGCTTATCGCGCAGTATTGGGGGCGCAAGGATGAGAGGCGCATCCGCAGTATATTCGCGATGGTCTCCATGCTGTGCGTCGCCATCTCCATCGTCGTGTTTGCGGCCATACAGATTTGGCCGCGCTGGCTTCTGGGACGGTTCACCGACATAC
>JAITDK010000118.1 GCA_031282605.1 Oscillospiraceae bacterium | reverse complement strand
TTCGCCGTGATCGACATGCCCATGCCCGTACCGCACACGAGCACCGCCGCGTCCGTCTCACCCGAACGCACCCCGCGGCATGCGCTTTCGCCGAACTCGTTGTAGTCCACGCGTTCCTTGCCGAACGCTCCATAATCGACCGCTTCCAATCCGCGCCCGCGCACATGCGCCATCAACGTTTCCTTCAGCGCGAACCCAGCGTGGTCGCACGCGAAACCGATCCTGCTAGGGCCTGTTCGGGCAATCACGCAGGGGTCTTGCAGCGTCTTTTCCGCCCCTACCGCGTTATTTTCCGAACAGGCCTTAACGCCGCTCATGGAATTCCTCCACAACCGCGTCGAACGCGACGTCCAGATCACGCTCCGCCTCGCCCCTACGGAACAGCGAAGTGCCCAGCACAAACAGATTAGCGCCCGCGGCCTTCAGCGGCTTGAATGTCTTCGCGCCGCATCCGCCGTCCACTTGTATCACGTATCTAAGCCCTTTTCGCTCGCGGAAATCGCGCGCCTCCTCGATCTTCGTGAGCATCTCCGGAATGAACGGCGAGCCTGCGTAACCGATGTCCACCGACATAATGGTCAGCAGCCGCGCGCGTTCCAGCAGATGCTCGACGCTGCCGATCGTCGTCGCCGGACATAGCGCGAGGCCGGGCTGGCATCCAAGCGCCTCGATCTTGTCGAACAGCCGGAACGCATTGTTCCATATGGTCTCGGCGTGCAGGGTTATTATGCTGGCTCCCGCCTGGGCGAACGGTTCAATCCACCTGGAGGGATCGGTCGTCATCAAGTGTGCGTCCAACGGCATGTCGGTCACGCGGCGAAACACGCGAACCATGTCGGGCGACAGCGTCAGGTTCGGTGCGAAGTGCCCGTCCATCACGTCCACATGTCCGAACGTCGCGCGGCGCGCAACTACTTCAAGCTGTTCTTTTATCCGCAGGAAATCCATACACATCAGCGACGGTGCGGCCCATTCACAGCGTACCCGCGCCGATTGCGCTTGCCCATCCCGCGCGCCGCGTCCAGCCTGTTCTGTCTGATCCATCAACACCTATCATCCTTCCGGCGCAATCAGTTCGATCCCCTTCTCCTGAAGTCTGCGTGGCCATGGTTCCGGCGGCGGCGCGTCCGTCACGATCCACGACGCGGCGGGCAGTTCGGCGATACGCGCGAACGCCCTGCGGCCAAACTTGCTCGAATCGGCCAGAAACGCAACCCTATCCGCGCAGTGCAGGAACGCGCGCTTGATCGCGGCGTCCGCCTCGTTTGTGTCGGTAAATCCTATCTCCGCATCCAACCCCTTGCATGACATCACGGCCAGGTTTACGTGAAACCCGCCGATCATCCGTTCCGCCTGCGGTCCGACGAACGCCAGCGCGCTGCCCTTGAGCGCGCCGCCCGTGGCGAGTATCGTCCAATCGGTCTTTCCAGCCAGCTCGGCGAGTATCTCCATGGAGTTGGTGATCAACGATAGTCTACGCCGCGAAGTCAGCGCCCGGGCCACGAACAGCGCGCTCGTGGACGCGTCCAGCGCGAGGCTTTCGCCGTCAAGGATGCGTTCGGCGATCAAACCGGCCATTGTCCGCTTGCTCTCCACCTGCGTATGGCGGCGAATCTGGTAAGGCAATTCCGTCTGCGCGCCGTCGGCCCTCACCGCGCCGCCGTATGTCCGCCTCGCGAAACCCTCCTGTTCCAGCCGCTCCAGGTCACGCCGGATAGTCTCCTCCGTGACCTGATACTCGCGGCTCAAGCCTGATACGAGCACATTGCCGGCGCTCATCAGTCTGGATAGTATCTGTCCGCGCCGTTCCAGCGCCAGCATCGCGTCACTCCCATTCGGGTCGCTTGTTCGCGGGTTGGTCGTCCTTAAACCGATAAATCAATTTGATTTTACCTTTTATGGCGCGTCTCGTCAATGTTTATCAGTCTGCATCACAGGGTCATTGTCCTGAGCCATGTCAATGCGCCGCTTGCCACAAACATAAAAATCGTGTACAATAGACGCAATTGGTATGCGCGCCGCAATAAGGCGGCGCTAAGGTGCCACATTGCAAGGCTATTGCAAGGGTGTTGCAAGGGTATTGAAAGGACATTGAAAGGACAGTCAAAATGACCTCAGCGATTCCAAACAAATCCGACCTGGAACACATGACTCCAACGTTCCGCCTGATGCATCGATTTCTGCCATACTACCGCCCGTTTCTATCCATGCTGGTGTTCGATCTATTCTGCGCCGCTCTGACCACGCTGTGTGACATCGTCCTACCGTTGATCGTGAGATTTATTACCAATACAGCAATGAATGATATCGCCGCGCTGACTGTTAGCAGAATACTGTCTTTGGGCGGCATATATCTCGCGCTGCGCCTGGTCGACGCGGCGGCCAACTTTTATATGAGTTCATATGGGCACATTATGGGCACATATATGGAAACCGCCATGCGTCGCGACCTGTTCGCCAGCCTTCAGCGGCAGTCGTTCTCATTCTACAGCGAGACAAAGATAGGACAGGTTATGGCGCGGATTACCAGCGACCTGTTCGACGTGGCCGAGTTCGCCCACCACTGCCCGGAGGAATTCTTTATAGCCGCGATCAAGATAGCGGCGTCGTTCGCGATATTGTGCACCATGAGCGTTCCGCTTACGCTGATCATATTCTGCGTGATTCCGCTGATGGTGTGGACTACGCGGTTTTTTAATAAGAAGATGCGCGCCGCGTTCCTGGCGGGACGGCGTCAGATCGGCGAGATAAACGCGCAGGTGGAGGACAGCCTTCTAGGCATACGGGTGGTAAAATCCTTTGCCAACGAACACATGGAAGAGGAGAAGTTCGCGCGCGGCAACAACGACTTTGAGAGGATCAAGCGGACGCAGTACTTCTATATGGGCGGCTTCAACACCAGCACGCGACTGTTTGACGGGATCATGTATCTGCTCGTCGTCGTCTCAGGATCGCTGTTCCTAATAAGGGGCAGCATAACGGCGGCCGATCTGATTGCGTACCTGCTGTATGTGACGACGCTGCTGGCGTCCGTGCGGCGCATAGTGGAGTTTACCGAGCAGTTCCAGCGCGGCATTACGGGAGTAGAGAGGTTCTGCCAGCTGTTGGACGCGCCCGTAGAGATTCAGGATAAGGTCGGCGCGGAGGAATATGTCGACGTCAAGGGCGCGGTCACGTTCGACAACGTCTCATTCAAGTACAAAGGCGAGTCCAAGGATGTGCTGACACACATAAACCTGGAGGTCAAACCCGGCGAGAACGTAGCGCTGGTAGGGCCGTCAGGCGGAGGCAAGACGACGCTGTGCAGCCTGATTCCCCGATTTTACGATGTGACGAGCGGCGCGATACGCGTCGACGGGCACGATGTCCGCGACCTGCGCGTCCAGTCGCTGCGGCGGCGCATAGGCGTCGTGCAGCAGGACGTATACCTGTTCAGCGGCACGATATTCGACAACATAATCTACGGTCGGCCAGGCGCGACGCGCGAACAGGTAATCGAGGCGGCGAAGCTGGCCGACGCGCACAAGTTCATCGAGCAAATGCCCCAAGGATACGATACGTATATTGGCGAGCGGGGGGTCAAGCTCTCAGGAGGACAGAAGCAGCGCATCTCAATCGCACGAGTGTTCCTGAAGAACCCACCGATACTGATACTCGACGAGGCCACCTCCGCGCTGGACAACGAGAGCGAATGGGTGGTGCAGCAATCCCTCGAACGCCTGGCGAAAGGCCGCACGACGTTCACGATAGCGCACCGTTTGACGACCATCCGCAACGCTACGGTGATATGGGTGCTGACCGACGAGGGCATTGCCGAGCGAGGCACTCACGCCGAGCTGATAGCAAGGCGCGGCGTGTACTACGATCTATACCACCAATATATGGAGGCTGTATAACGAAATGGCGGGGAGGCGCGCATATGCCGATTGCGTTTGACGAGACCGAACGGGTATTCCATATATCAGGCAAGTCTTTTTCATACTGCCTGCGTTTGGATGAGCGGGGCGAATTACTGAACCTGTACTGGGGCGCGCGTCTGCCGCGCGGCGGCGTGGGTTATCTGGCGGAGAGTTTCCGTGACGGCGCGTCGTTCGATCTGAAGCGCGGACGGTTGCCGCTGGAGATTCCAACGCGCGGCGCCGGGTGGTATGGTACGCCGGCTGTGCGCGCTATCAACGAGCGCGGCGACGACATGACGTGCCTGCGGTACGTATCGCATAGCATAGCGCGGGGTAAACCGCCGCTTGAGGGTTTGCCCGCCACATATGCGCAGGATGACGACGAGGCGACTACGCTGACGCTGACGCTGCGCGACGACTTGACCGGCCTGGAAACGCTGGCGGCATACACGGTGTTCGAGGCGCTGGACGCGATGACCCGATCGATACGCTTGACCAACGGCGGGTCGTCGGCGCTGCGGCTCACCCATATGCTCAGCGCCGGCGTGCCGTTATTCGGCGGCGGATACGAACTCGTTCATCTAAACGGTGCGTGGGCACGCGAACGCGCGGTAAAGCGCGAGACCGTCGGTCAGGCGGCGTTGCGCATAGAGAGTCAGCGTGGAGCGTCCGGTCATGAAGAGAACCCATGGATCTGTCTGGTCAACGGCGATACAGGCGAATTCTCCGGCGAGGCGTGGGCGTTCAGCCTTGTGTACAGCGGCAGTTTCCTGGCCGAGGCGCGCGTCAACAACAACGGCGACACACGCGTGTCGATCGGTTTGAATCCCGAAACATGCCAGTGGCGCCTCGAACCCGGCGCGTCGTTTCAGACGCCGGAGGCCGTGCTGGTCTACTCCGCCGATGGATTGAACGGCGTTTCGCATATATACCACACCCTGTACAGAACCCGCCTGTGCCGAGGCGTTTGGCGCGATAAGCCGCGCCCTATCCTGATCAACAACTGGGAGGCGACATACTTCCAGTTCAACGAGGCTAAGATACTGGACATCGTCGCGCGCGCGAAGGCCATGGGCGTGGAACTGATGGTGCTGGACGACGGCTGGTTCGGCAAACGCGATTCGGATAATTGTTCGCTGGGCGATTGGGTGGTTGATCGGAAAAAGCTGCCGGACGGGGTCGACGGTCTCGCGCGGAAGGTCAACGAAGCCGGTATGATGTTCGGATTGTGGTTCGAACCCGAGATGGTGTCGCCAGACAGCGATCTCTACCGCGCGCATCCGGATTGGTGCCTTCACGCCGAAGGTCGTCCGCGCACCGAGGCGCGGCGTCAGCTGATACTCGATCTCTCGCGACACGAGGTGCAGGATTATATCGTCGAGTCCATATGCGCGGCGCTGCAAAGCGCTCCTATCGCGTACGTTAAGTGGGACATGAACCGCAACATGACCGAGCCGTTCAGCGCGGCTCAACCGCCCGAACGTCAATTCGAGACGCAGCACCGATACATGCTGGGTTTGTACCGCGTGATGGAAGCGATCACCTCGCGATTCCCGAACGTGCTGTTTGAGAGCTGCTCCGGCGGCGGCGGGAGGTTTGATCCCGGCATACTGCACTACATGCCCCAGACATGGACCAGCGACGATACCGACCCGGTTGAACGGCTGAAGATCCAGTATGGTACCAGCTACGCTTACCCGCCTTCGTCGATCTGCGCGCACGTCAGCGCCAGCCCGAACCATCAAACCGGGAGAGTTACCTCAATGAGGATGCGCTGCGACGCGGCGCTAGGGTGGAACTTTGGGTTCGAGCTGGATCTGGGTAAACTGAATCCCGACGACATGGACGCCGCGCGGGAGCAGGTTGAACGCGTCAAGGCGCTGCGTGGTTTCTTTCAGACGGCGCGGTTCACGCGGCTGCAGAGTCCATTCGATTTACAATCCGCCGGCGACACCGCGTGGCAATGGGTTTCCGAGGATCGGCGGAAGGTCGTGCTATGCGCGTTCCAGCCCGTGGCGCGACCCAACCCAACGCCAAGGCGAGTAAAGCTGAAAGGCCTGAACGCGGATGATCTTTATCGGGAGCAAGGCGGAGGGCGCGTATTCGATGGAGCGGCGCTGATGAACGCGGGTTTTGTGCCCGCTTCCGCGCAAGGCGACGCGGACAGCCAGGTATACATATTCGAGGCGAAGTAGCTCATCTGGCCAGTTAGCGTCGTTGCGACGCCGTCCCATCTGCCTCCGCGGCAGATGGGACGGCGCCTTTCTCTCCCGCGCGGCAGCGGCAATGCTCCCCGTCGACATGTTTTGGGCAAAACCGCCATTGCGGCTAGGGTCTGCTCGAAAAATCTCGCATGGGTCTTTGGGCGTCTTTTTATCCCCATTGAGGCAAGAATCCCTTCGGGATTCTGCACGGACGCGCCCGTTTCGCGCTGCGCGCCGCAACTGCGCCGCCGTTCCTGTCGGCGGACATCCAGCCCACCCCTCCACACTCCTTGTGCGGGCGAAAAATCCACCCCAATACCCGCCGCGATCTTTTTCGAGCAAGCCCTAATATTTACAATACAATAAACCTTGCGCACTACGCGTATTCGGCGGTATAATGTCGATGTGTTGTATTAATTGACGACGCCGCGCCGGGAGGTTATTATTGATGAAGAGATTCTTCGCGGGTTTACTCGCGCTGATTGGATTGCTGGCCGCGCTGGTCGGAGTCGCAGCCAAGTATTTGCCCGTTGATACGATTGTGTTCAACGTGCCGTGGCTGGGATTCATCACGCTGATACTGCTGATCGAACCATACTGGATGTACCTGGCGATAGGCGGCGGCGCGCTCTTCGTTGGCGCGGTGGTGTGGTATATACTGATACGCCGGAACGAAAAGCGTGAGTTGGAGAGCGCTTCAGCCGCGCCCCAACCGCTGAATCAGCAGGGTCAGATGTACGCGGCCGATAACGCGGATATTCGCGCGCGCGTCCGTGATCTGCTGCGCCGCTCATGGGGCGGGCCGCTGCTGGCGTTGGCGTTGGGGGCGCTGCCGATCGCGGCGGTTCACGGCGGCGTGCATATTTTCCTAAAACCGCTTCAGACGCTGTGGACGGCGATATACGCCAGCGTATCTGAATTCGTCAATATGTTCGGCGGGTGGAAGACGTCGATTGCGCTCGTCGCAACGGGTACGCTGCCTGACTTCGCCGCGATTTCGCCGAGCCTGCTGCGCGCCGCGCCGGGTATAGCCATACTGCTGGCGGCGTGGGCGCTGGTGTTCCAGCCGATGCGCGTTTCGCGGGCGGAGTATTTCCGGCAGCTGCTGTGCGGCAGCAAGCCGTCGCCGCTGAGCGCGTTCAATTGTTTCAAGGAGAAGTATGTCCGCGCGCTGGGCGGCATGGCCTACAGCGCGCTGTGGCTGTCCATATGGGGACTGGCCGCGCTGGTCATACCGCCCGGCATATATGCGGGCGGCATGACCATATTGAATATCTACCCGGAAGAACTGAATCAATATATGCTCTGGCTCGTCCCGTCGATGGCGGGGCTGGCGATCGCGTCGTTCGTGGCGCTTGCGTGGCGGTTTGCGGATAGGTGGCTGGCATACAGCTTCGTGCCGTGCTTGCTGGCAAGCCAGAAAAAACTCCCCGCAAGGCGGGCGATGCGCGCAAGCCGCTATCTGACGCGCGGACATAAGGCGCGGCTGCTGGGAATGTGGCTAAGCTTCCTGTACTATTTCCTGCCCGCGATAGGCTCGTTGATTCTGATGCCGCTGATCACTCCGCTGGGCAGCGTGTTCGGCTTTACGGAATACCTGAGCGTGACGCTGAAGAGATTCTTCCTGATCGTGCTGTATGCCAACCAGTTGCTGTGGTTGTATGTGGGGCCGCTGGCATGGGCCAGCTTCTACGCGTTCTATCTGGAGATGAAGCGTGAATACCGCGAGGATCATCCAACGCGGCAATATATACTGGGCATATTGCCAAAGGTATAACAAAACGAGGTGACGGCGCCGAATGTCGCATGTGGTAAGGCTGGATAGGCTGCTGGCTGGTCAAGGGTACGGCACGCGCAGCGAGATCCGCGGGATACTCAAGGAGGATCGCGTAACCGTGAACGGCGGTGTGGAGCGCAACGGCGCGCTGCATGTCGACCCCGAGAAGGATCGCGTGGCGTTGGATGGCGAACCTATCATCAACACGCCCGCGCCGGTCGTGATGATGAACAAACCAGCCGGCGTGCTGACCGCGAACGGAGACGGAATTCACGGCACGGTGATGCAACTGCTGCCGGATAAATGGAGAACCCGGAAGTTGATGCCCGTAGGGCGGCTGGATATGGATACGACGGGGCTGCTGCTGTTCACAAACGACGGCGACTTGGCGCATAGACTGATCCATCCCAAGCGGCATGTCGATAAGCTGTATAGGGCGACGCTCGACGCACCGATAACGGACGCCGACATCGAGGCGTTTGAGTCGGGGATACCGCTGGGTGAGTATAAGGCGCTGCCAGCACAGCTAAAGCGTGACCCGTCGGATAAGCTGGCCGCGCTGGCGACCGTGCAGGAGGGTAAGTATCACCAGATAAAACGGATGTTCGCGGCAAGGGGACGCACAGTTATGGCGCTGACGAGGCTCTCCATCGGTTCGCTGCGGTTGGACGCTATGTTGCGCCCTGGCGCGTGTCGCGCCTTGACTCCAGCGGAAGAATCCGCTCTGAGAGAGACCTGCGGCGCGAACGGGTCGTAACAAACGGCAGGCGAACAGGCTCAGCGCACACTGAGCCTGACTTGACTGCTAGTCGAATAAACGCGGATCATGCCCCCATAAGTATATTCAGCACGGAAGCGAACTTGCCTTGATGCTTGAACGCGAAAGCAAGGAGAGGCTGCACCAGTTCCCCCGCGCGCGGGCTGCCGATCAACCCCTTGAGTTTGGGCCAGCCCGCCTCTACGCCGGACTTTTCCGCCTCGACAACGACCGCCGACAGATGATTACGCGTTTCCACGGCTACAGATTGGATCTCACTGGAGCTAAGGAAACTCTTAAGCAACCCGATTATCTCGCTGAAATCGGACTGAGCGACTGTGTCGGGCAGCTTCAGACTGGACAATTCTCCGGCGCTGCTGAACGTTTCGGCGCTGTCCCCCTTGATCAACCTTCCGAAGAAATCAACGATCTTACCGATTAAGTTCTCGTTATCCATCAAAACACCCCTTCATAACGTTATTTGCGGTATTCGACAAAACTGGTCTCCCAGCCATACTATTCCGCAAGGAGCGCCGCCATGCCCGCTTCGCGTTTCTCCAGCCACTACTTTACGCCGCCGCCCGATACGCTCCATCGTCCGCGATCGACGACCGTGACGGACGGCGCTAATGAACTGACGTTCGCCACTGACGCCGGCGTATTCTCGCGCGGCGGATTGGACGAAGGAACGCGCATACTGCTCGCCGCAATGAAGCCGTTCGAGCCGCTGACCGGCCGCGCGTTAGATCTGGGATGCGGTTGGGGCGCGTTGGGTATCACACTGGCGTCAAGGAACCCCGCGTTGGACGTCACGATGAGCGACGTCAATCCGCGCGCCGTATTACTGACCAATGAGAATATTCGCCGGAACGGCTTGGACGAATCCCGCGCGCGCGCAGTCGAGAGCGACGGTCTGACCAACGTCTCAGGCATTTTCGATTGGATACTGACAAACCCGCCCATCCGCGCGGGGAAGCCGACCGTTCAGCGTCTAATACTGGAGGCGGCCGCGCGCATGATGGACGCAGGCCGCCTCATATTGGTGTGGCGCAAACAGCAAGGCGCGCCCTCCGCAATGCAATGGTTGGGCGAGCGGTTCTCACGCGTGGAGAGAATCGACCGGGAGAGCGGTTACTGGGTGATAATGTGCGGGAATGAGCGGAATGATTAAACGCGGCGCGATGATATCTACCGCTGTCATTACCGCTATCGTCGCGCGACCTTCAGCAATCCCCGCACATAATCCAAACTCATCCGCAAATCCTCGTATGGATCGCGGTCATACGCCAGATCATGATCCACCAGTATCCACCTCGGGTTGCACGCCAGATAATACGGCGCGAGCAGCGCGTTCGGAACCACGCCGTAACCGGTCGGCCTGAACTCGAACGATCCGCGCGACTTATCCCCGCGCGTCGGCGGCAGGTGATCCTTGTCCCCCAGCAGCGACCAATTCTCGAAGTAAACATCCTTCAGATGTATGACCGGCGTGCGTTCCCTGTACTTCTCCAGATAGAATATCGGATCGACACTCGCGACGACCATCCAGCCGATGTCGGGCTCCGCGCCCATGCCTGGTATGGCATCCAGTATAGCGTCAAAATGTGCGGGCGCGCTCTCGAAGTCGCCGCCGTGGTTGTGGAACAGCGGTTGTATGCCCTCGGTCGACAGGCGCTCGCAAAGCCCCGCGATCTTGACGGTCATTGCCTGATGCTCCGGCAGCCATGGCGAGCGCGGCATATCGCCCGGCCAGCTGATTACCATCGTTTCTACGCCTAAATCAAGATGATCGGCGATCGTCCGATCCGGATCGGCCAGGAACGAAACGGCGCTCACGTGATCGCCCATTACCGTTATGCCCAGCGCATCCGCCTTCGCCCGGATCGCGGACGGTTTCTTGCCACTGAATCCCAGCAGCTCAATGCCGTCGTAGCCAATCGCCGCCAGCCGCTCCATCACGGCGAACAGATCGCGCGACGCGTCCTCGCGCACTATATACGTACCCGTTCCCAGTTTTATCCCACTCACTTAGCGCCCTCCTGCATCTCGTCCTGTGTAATACTATGAATCATACTATGAACCATATTATAGCAACAAAGGCAGGCCGAAGCAACGCGACTGATCAAGGCGCGATACCCTCTGGACGGGTTATAGCAAACTATTGGAACCCGGTTAGAGCCCCATTAAAAACGCGCGTGAAACGGTGCGTAAACGGAGTTGAAACGGAGTGGAAAAAGCTGTACAATGCTTGTGACGATAAGGCGCGCAACAGACGCGCGCACAGGAGGACAAGCAAGCATGGCTAAACTTCAGGTCGGTATCATCGGCTGCGGCGGCATCGCCAATGGCAAGCACCTGCCCGCGCTCAAGCGCATCAAGGAAGTCGAACTGGTCGCGTTCTGCGACATCATCCCTGAGAAGGCGGAGAAGGCCGCGAAAAAATACGGCGTCGAGGACGCGAAGGTATTCGAGGATTACAAGGAATTGCTCAAACTGGATCTGGACGTAGTGCACGTGCTGACGCCCAACAGCAGCCACAGCCCGATCACGGTGGACGCGCTGGAGGCGGGCAAGCACGTCATGTGCGAGAAGCCTATGGCGATCAACTCCGCCGAGGCGAAGAAGATGGTGGACACAGCTAAGCGTACCGGCAAGAAACTGACCATCGGCTACCAGAACCGCTTCCGCCCCGACAGCCTGTACCTCAAGAAAATCTGCGAGGATGGCGAACTGGGCGAGGTGTATTACGCCCGCGCCCTGGCGATCCGCCGCCGCGCCGTCCCAACCTGGGGTGTGTTCCTGGATGAGGAAAAGCAGGGCGGCGGACCGCTGATCGATATCGGCACCCACGCGCTCGATCTGACGCTATGGCTGATGGACAACTATGAGCCGGAGATGGTCGTCGGCACAAAGTATCGCGAACTGGCCGGCAACAAGGACTCCGCGAATGCATGGGGCCCGTGGGATCCAGAGAAATTCACCGTCGAGGACGCGGCGTTTGGATTTATCCGCATGAAGAACGGCGCTACGATCAACCTGGAGGCGAGCTGGGCGCTGAACACGCTGTTCGTTCACGAAGCCAAGACGATGCTCTCCGGCACCAAGGGCGGCGCCGATATGATCGGCGAGGATCCGAACAACCTGCGTATCAACGGCGAGAAGAACAGCCGCATGTATACCTGGACCCCCGAGATGAAGGTGGGCGGCGCGGCGTTCTTCGAAGGCGAGAGTGATATCGGCCCCGCCGATCTGGAAGCGCGCGCGTGGTATGATCACATCCTCAAGGATACCGAACTGACCACGAAGCCGGAGCAGGCGTATGTCGTCACTCAACTGCTGGAGGCGATTTACGAATCCGCCAAGACGGGAAAGCCGGTGTATTTCTAGCGGCGATGAAATCCAACGCCAGGGTTATGGACGAAGAGATTCGCTCATAACCGGGGGTTTGGGTTTAAGCGGCCAGTAAGATAACCAATGCCGCGGCGGCATCTCCCTAGAGAATCGGTGGGGTATAGCCAGCTGCCTTGCCGCGTACGCTGTCAATGCCTACGGCGTCAGCGCCTAACCTTATCGCCTCCTCAGGGGAGATGCCGCGTGCGGCGACGGGTGAAACTCCATAGCTTTCTACGCAATCTGCACTAGTTTTTGTGCCTGCTCTATGGTATACTGCCCTTATGAAGGGGGCTCAAGCTTATGCCGAGAAATAAGGAATGCGTCGCCATGCTGCTGGCCGGCGGGCAAGGAAGCCGCCTGGGCATACTGACCCAGAGTATGGCCAAACCGGCGGTACCGTTCGGCGGGAAGTATCGCATAATCGACTTCCCGCTGTCCAACT
>JAITDK010000046.1 GCA_031282605.1 Oscillospiraceae bacterium | reverse complement strand
CAGGGCGTCCATGACATCCCCGCGCTCGCCGCTTTGCAGTTTCGCTATTATCGTAAGACAGTTGTCGTGCCCTGGATTGACCGCGCGCTCAATCTCGCCGACCATGACGACGCTCGGCGGACGTTCTGTTAATACACTCATGTCTCTCTTTATCCGTAGCCTTCTTACGCTCCTCGGCGTAAAAACTGTACAAATAATCCCCGTTCATATGGTGTTTCATCATCTCGATCAGCGGCTTATTCCAGCGGTATACCCGGCGGTTAAGCATTACAAGGAATACAATAAACCCGACTATCAGAATAACAATCCACAAAGCCAATAGAAAATTCATAACAACAATCCTCCCTGTTTACTTTATATCATAAACAGGGAGAAAACGCAAGTGAGCGCGAATGACTGCAGTCAGCACGAAGCAAGGCTGCGCTGTCAGTTATTAAGTGCCCTGCCCCGGTTCTTGCGACGGCGGAGCGGCTGCTGGCCTGGGCGTGAACTCGCCATCGCCCAGCGCTTCTGGCTCGGCGTCCCAACTTCCGACAATAGGATCACCCATCGCGTTGAAGCTGCCAGACAGTATATACGTCTCGCTGCCGTCGCCGCTGGCTTCCTGGTTGGGCGAGATAGTGAAGGTCTGCTTCTTGGCGAAGTAGGTGCCCACCGTGTCGCCCTTCTGGAAGTATTTCACCGTGAGGATCTCCACCTGCGACTCGGAACCCGTTTGCTCTTCGTCGAACACCTTGGCGACACGCTTGCAGCATACGTCATCGTCGTACATGTCCATCTCAAACGAAATGGTCTTGTTGTACCCGGACGTGATCGTCCGCGCGGTCTTCTCGTGGATATAGTGCCGCTCGTTCTCGTTCGGATTCATCTCCGTGGTGAAATCCGTGAACCCTTCCGCGATCAGGCTCCATACTGGAACAGCGGCCGTGCCCGTGTTCATGAATGCGTAGCTGTTGCGTCTAAATTGCAGCATTTGGTTTGTCCTCCTTATAAGTCAACGTGTAGATTGTTTGGAAGTCGTCGGCGGCGGCGTCACGGTTGACCAGCATCGGCGCCACGGTCTCCCGCACGCGGTAAGCTTTCCTGCCCTCGCCCAGATCCGGCACGCCGCCGGACAGACTGACCCATCTGGATAACTGCTCTGCGGCGCCGAACGCCTCGGCGCGGTCTTGGTCGTTCATCGCGCGCACGCGCAAGAACACAGCGAATTTGTAATCGACCAGCCGCGATCCGCTAATGTACTGTCTGGTCGTAGTTTCGCCCATCGGGTGCAGTGTGATCGCGGCGTTGCTGCCCTGCATCGCTAAACTGGCAATCGAGATTTCAGCGGGTTTGTCCTCGCACGTGTTAAGCCACTTCCAGAGTGCTTCCACTATCGGCACATACGCCACCTACTTCACCACCGCCCCTATCTTCTTGGCGACCGTCATCTTCCACTTCTCCAGATATACCTCGCGCGCGGCCTCGTACCAGCGGGTCGTCGCCTTTCGGTGTGTCGTCTTGTTTAGGTTAGCGTCCTCATAGTACCGCCGCCGCGCGTATGGCGTCGCCCATCTGATCGTGCCCGAACCTATCACAGTGTGAATCGGACCGCTCCTCGTGAGTGCGCCTTTAGCGTACGGTACAAACGGCTCGGTCGTGCGCAGTATCTCGCTGTCAAGGACTTGCTGCGCCTTGTGCTGCAAAAACGCACACTTCGTAAGCGCGGCGGTTACATTGAAATCTACGTGCATAGCGCCTCCTTATCCCGCGGATACCTCGTAGTGCGCCAGCGGAAAACCCGAGTAATCCTTGACCGACAGGACGCGCTGTGCGTCAGGCGTTGGGCGCGAGCGTCCCGTTAAGTCGCCCCCTGCCACGTAATCTTTCCCCGCGTGGATCACGAGCGGCTCCGTTCCCGCCTTGATATATAGCTTCGTGCGCTCGGAGACTGCCCCCGAGTCGTCTATGCTATAGTCGGTCAGTGCCGCACCTTCGCTAGGCTGCCAGGAACATTCCTCGAGCAGCCTCACGTCAAACTCGCCGCCTTCGTTCGCCGTCCACAGCGTTACTTGATGCCTCCATGATCGCGGCGTCACGCGCGTCTCACCCCCATGTACAGCAGCCCGGTATCCCATAGGTGCGATGTAAGTTCTTCGGAGATTGCGCCGTCCAACGCTTGCCTGGCCTGAACGCGTTCGACTGCGCTCATGGGCGCCACGTACTCGACACGATGCTGGCCGACCGTTTCGGACTTGATCCCGCCGGCGCCTTGAGCCACGCTCTCGCTCCGCGTCGCCTCCCCCTGCGCGTACAATAGTTCCGCGACCATACATGCCGCCACTCTGACCGCCCACGCTTTCCGTGACGCCGTGTCGTTCTTCATAACATCCGACGCGCGGCGAAAGGTGCGGCTGTCCACAATCTCCGTCGCGCGCCGGGACAGTTGGTTGAATTGGTTTTCCGGTATCGCCGTTCCGGCGTATTCCTCCGTGTAAAACTCGTAATCCGCGAACGGTTCGAGCGGGACATAGTCGGGCATAGGCTCACGCTCCCTCCGGTTTGCACCAGCTTTCTATGGCGGCGAGGCCATGGGAGCGCGGTCGCGCCCCCTTCATTCCTCACGGCATAGCCTTGGGTGGTTATTTACTTCAAGTGCCCTGATCGATTTCCGGCGGCTCGGGAGGATGCAGCGCCTCTTGGAGAGCCTCGTCCGTCACGTAGTAAATTAGATCGGGCGTGACCGCGCCCGTGCCGTACGCGTAGGCCGTCTTGACAATCGTCGAAAACCCGTATGGAGATTTCGCAATCTCGAACTGGTTGAACGCGATCGGCTGCAGCAGGGATTCAAGCGCCATCGCTACGAACGCCGCAGTCGTCGGTACATGTATCGATTGGTAAATCCTCGCGCCGTGGAACCTGCCGTACTCGTACGGCGTCGTGTCCACGTTGGGGTTTGACAGTTGGTCGATTTTATTGCGCAGTAGGCTGTACGCGGAAGGCGCGCAGACTAGCGCAATCTGGTCGCGCGACACGCCGTCCACAAACTGGTTGCTGACCGTGCACAACGTGTCAAGCAGTCCGTCGACTATCTGGTCGATAGCCGCGCCGCTCTCCGGCGTGTACATCGTTCCCGCCGTGATGGCTGTGGCGAAGAACGCCCTGTCCATCTCGCGCGCGGCGGTTTGCCCCTGGGCGGTTATCTTCCGGTTTATCACGTCGGTGGCCGGAAGCATCGCGACGTCCATATCCTCGATTTCCTCAATGATCTCCCGCCGCTTGTCGATGGGTACAACGTACTCGCGCAGCTGCGGCGCGTCGCCCTTACCCGCGGCTCTCGCCGTCCCGTAGGCTTTTGATTGCCCCATAGCCATGCGGCGAATCGTTATCGACCCGCCGGGAACGGGCGTACCGGGGTACAACTTATTCTTGAGTATGGTCGACAGCGCGTAATTCGTTACGGTGTCATAAAAGTAGTCGTACAGTTCCGCGCAGTAGATTTTACTGGTTCCGTCCTGCGCGTTCAGGACGCTTAAGGACTCGATTCTTGTGGCTGGAGCGGGCATTAGTCTTCACCCTTTCGTTATTAGACCTCTGGTCTGTGTTCGGTTCGTGTCGGCGTCCGTTAACCGACCAACGGTCGATGTTTCGTGGTTTGGCTCGTTTCGCTGGGGATCTGGGTAGGCGCGACCGCCGTGGGTAGGGTGGGCTTAGCTGGCGGATAGTCCTTTACCGCCAACGCTAAAGCGGACGCGAAGTCGGTTTTTTCATCCATGTACGACACGGCCAGGCGGATGTAGCGCGCGGCGTCCTTTTCGGGGATGCCCGCGCGGGTTACTGCGAGTTCGCGCTTGTGACGGTCAAGCTCGTCGCGCGTGGTCGCAAGCTCGCCCTCAAGGGTCTTTCGGGCGGCCTCCGCTTTCTCGGCGGCGGTCATCTGCTCCTCGCGATAGGTCTTGAGTGCAGTCAGCTGTGCGTCGATATCCTTCGCGTCGGCTTTGATGCCCAGCTTCTTTAGGAGCGACTGAGTGGCCTTGTTCATCTGCTGCGACATCGCCGCCTCGTATTCCGACTTCGTATACGTGCGTTCGCTCGTCGAAGCGGGCTGCTGAGGTTCGGTCGCCGTCGGCGTTTCGGGAGCCGCCGTGCTCGCGTCCGTCGTTGCGACGGTGGTTGTTTCGTCTGACATAATTACCTCCGTTTGTTCGCCGTTTAGCGTCTGCCGATAGGACGTGGTTTTGGGTATGAAAAAGCCGCCCCGCTAATAGCGGAACGGTTGAGTCATCATGGCTATCTTCATTTCGACGGTTCAGTATCCTTCCAGAGTACCCGCACGATCCTTCATGGATGGCCTCCTTAACGAAAGAATGCTTTCGTTAAAGCGAGTATAACGCGCCGTAACGAAAATTTCAAGCCGTTTTCTTTCGTTAGCAATGCTTCGTCAGCGCGGTTGCTATAGCAAACTGCTCACACTCAGCGCGAACACGCGCCAAATCCTCCCGATAACCGGCCTCAAGCTTGCACCAAAAAGTGGCCGATAACTCCAGTACCGCCTCCAGCCGAAGCGCCATATCCGGCGTTAGCTCGACCTTGCCATTCAACAGTTGGCTAATGTGTTTCTCGGATATGCCCATGCGTGAGGCAAACTCCCGCTGCGACACCCCACGATCTCCCAACTGCTCACGGATCGTCGCGCCGGGCGGTATTGCTATACTCCGCTCGCCTACCTCATACCCCTGCATACCGCTCACCTCTTTCATGGCTCCATCACCCGTGGTAATCCACTATTTGTTTCAATCCACACCTCGCGCGCGAGGCGACAAAAATCGGTCGCCGACGTCATGCACCTGCGCCGTTTGATGCGCCGTGCGGCGTTTCGGT
>JAITDK010000257.1 GCA_031282605.1 Oscillospiraceae bacterium | reverse complement strand
TGAACCATGGGACGCGAGAGCCTTCGCCGGAATGGTCGCGGATTTCATCCGCAAGACGGATATAGCGGGCTGCCATATCGTCGGCCACTCGCATGGCGGGCGCGTCGCGCTGCGGTTGGCGCTGGATCAGCCGGACTTGATAGGCAAGCTGGTGCTGACAGGCGCGGCAGGACTGCGCGGAAAGCCGACGCTCAAGAAGCGCGCGCGCTCCCGACTATACAAGATACTGCGCGGATCGCTGAACGGTTTGGATAGATTGCGCGTGCTCGGCGATTTTCCCGAACGCGCGCGGGCCGCGCTGCGCGGCGCGTTCGGCTCGCCTGATTACAAGGCGCTCGACGACGAGACACGCCGAACGTTCGTGCTGCTGGTTAACACAAACCTGGAGCCGGAACTGCCGAACGTCCGCGCGAGCACGCTGCTGTTATGGGGCGATAAGGATACTGAGACGCCTCTATGGATGGGTCAGTTGATGGCCGAACGTATCCCGGACGCGGGTCTGGTCGTGCTGGAAGGCGGCACGCACTTCGCTTATATCGAGCAGCCGGATCGGTTCTGTCGGATCGCGCTGCAGTTCATTCTTAATTAGGGAGTCGCGTATGATCGATTGGCTGGATTTTATAATCGGGCTGCCATTTTGCCTGACTGCGGCGCTGACGACCGTGCTGGCCGCGCGCGTCCCACTTCACCTGCTGCAGCTGGAGAGCTACCAGCTGCCTGGTTATAGGCGCGCGGTCGGCGACAATTCGCTGCGCGCGATACTGCCGGGGGTTGTGTGCGCGATGGCCAGCGCGGCGTTCTTTGGGCTGTCGTCGCTGCACTTCGTGTGGTACGCGGGGCCACGCGCGCTGACGATACGCGACGGGGTCGCGTTCCTGTGGATGTTCGCCGCCATGCTGCTCAGTCTGGCGGTCGGCGTCGCGGTCGAACTGTACATACGCAAGAAACCGACTAAGAAGCCGCTGGTTGTGACCGGAAGGATGAAGCGGCTCATCGTTTCGCTGGGAATCGTTACCTTTATTGTCGCGTGCTTGATGGCGTTTGTCCCGCGATGGGTCGGCGCCGCGCCGCTGCTGCCGATTTTCACGCCCGCTTGGGTCGCGCTCGCCGCCATGTGCGCGGAGCCTGTCGAAAGGCGCATCAACCATGGATTCTTTAAGGACGCTCAACGTATCCTGAACGAGCGTCCCGACTTGATCAAAATCGGGATCACCGGCAGCTATGGCAAGACGTCGACCAAATTCATGCTGGCCGCTATCCTGGGCGAGAAGTACAACGTACTGGCGACTCCGTCCAGTTTTAACACGCCGATGGGCGTGACGCGCGTCGTACGCGAACAGCTTAAGCCGGAGCATCAAGTATTCATCGCGGAGATGGGCGCGCGCCATGTCGGCGACATTAAAGAGTTGTGCGAGTTGGTTCATCCGGCGATCGGGATAATCACGTCGGTCGGACCGCAGCACATGGAAACATTCAAGAGTCAGGATAATATTACAAACACCAAGTATGAACTGATACAGGGTCTGCCGGACGACGGGCACGCGGTATTCATCGCCGACGGCGCGATTGTCGAGGAATTGTACGGCAAGACCGGCAAGCCGCGCAAGCATCTGTCAGGGGAGCGCTCGGGCGGCGAGGGACTTCGCGCTCAGGGCATTACGACCGGATCGTGGGGCAGTCGGTTCACGATCGTGTTCGCCGACGGAACCAAGACGGCGTGCGAAACAAAGATACTCGGCTCTCATAACATCAACAACCTGCTGCTGGCTGCGACGGTCGCAAAGCTGCTTGATCTGACTCCCGCTCAGATAGCGTCCGGTATAGCGAAGGCGCAGCCGGTCGAGCATAGGCTGCAGCTGCTGCCCAGTTCAAACGGCGTGACGGTCATCGACGACGCGTTCAACAGCAACCCCGCCGGATCCAAGGCCGCGCTGGCCGTACTGCGAACATTCCCGCCGCGACGGATCCTCGTCACCCCGGGCATGGTGGAACTGGGCGAGGAGCAGGACGCTCTAAACCGCGCGTTCGGCGAATCGATGAAGGATTCGGTTGACGTGGTAATACTCGTCGGGGCAAGACGCACGCAGCCGATATTCGATGGGTTAAAAGCGTCTGGTTTTGACATGTCGGCCATCCATCAGGCGGAGGATCTGAACGCCGCGCAGGCGATACTGTCCAAGACGCTGAAGGCGGGCGACACGGTGCTGTTTGAGAACGACCTGCCCGACAACTATAATTCGTAAGATGGCCGCCACTACCCGCGCTGACCACTATAACGCACACGGAGGTATAATAATTATGAAGAAAACCATGGCCGTGCTGTTCGGCGGCCGCAGTGTCGAGCACGACGTATCGATAGTATCGGCGGTGCAGTGGATGGCTTCCGCCGATCCGTCAAAGTACGACCTCGTTCCGGTATACCTGGCTCACGACGGGGCGTGGTATACCGGCGAACCGCTAAAGGATCTCAACGCGTATAAGCCATTCAATCCGTTGGCTTCGGGCATCGTTAAGGTGCTGCCCGACCTGACGGCCAACGCGCGGACGTTGTTATCGGTATCGGAGAAGCCTCGTCTGTTCGGCGGCTCAAAACCGGAACTGAAGGTTGAGGCTGTTATCGACGTCGCCGTGCCGATATTCCACGGCCTGAACGGCGAAGACGGGACTATTCAAGGCGTGCTGGAACTGATGAACCTGCCGTACACATCCAGCGGTTTGGTCGGCTCGTCTGTTGGCATGGATAAGATCGCGATGAAGCAGCTGTTCAGGGGCATGGGTTTCCCTATACTGGATTTCCACTGGGCGACCCGCGACGCGTGGAACGCTCGGCAGGCCGCCATACTTGACGAGATTGAATCCAAGATTCCCTATCCGTTATTTGTTAAACCCGCGAACCTGGGTTCGTCGATTGGCATAGCGAAGGCTAAAACCCGCGCCGCGCTGATCGACGCGCTGGACGTGGCGTTCTCTTACGACCGCCGCGCCGTCATTGAACCGGCGGTGAACGATCCCGTCGAGGTGAATTGCTCCGCGCTGGGGTTTGACGAGGACGTTCGGGTATCCGTTTGCGAAATGCCCGTCAGCTGGCAGGAATTTCTAACGTTCGAGGAGAAGTATATCCCTGACGCGAAAGCCGGCGAATCCAATAAGACCGGGTCGAAGGCCGCCGAACTCTCAGGCGTCAAGAATCCCGGAGGCATGGCGAACGCGAAACGCCGCATCCCCGCTCCGATCGGCGATGAGATGACCGCCCGCGTGCAGGCTCTCAGCGCGGAGATATTCCGCGCGCTGGACTGCAAGGGCGTCGTGCGCATCGACTATATCATCGATCCCGCGTCGAACACGCTGTATGTCAACGAGATCAACACCATCCCCGGTTCGCTGGCCTACTACCTGTGGGACGCGACGGATCTGCCGTATCCCAAGCTAATCGACCGAATGGTCGAGCTGGCCGAACGCGCGCACGAACGCAAGAACGAGGCGAAGTTCGGCTTCGACTCCGCGATACTTAAAGCCGTCTCGATTGGAGGCGGCAAACGATAACGGACGGGCGGTGAACCGCCCATACGGGAGGCGTGGATGTATAATCATCAAGAACCGGACGCCCCTGTCGGCGCAATCATATCGAATAACCCTGTCGTGAACCTGACGGCTACTATCGCGTCGGCGTCGTTCCTGGCGGGGTTGTTCCTGTGCTTTGCCGACTCGCATAGCAAAACGATCCGGCGTTACTCGGTGCAGTCGGTGGGGTTGGGCGCGGTGTGGATCGCGTTCGCCCTGGCGGTGTGGATACTCGCGCTGCTGGCGGCGTTCATACCGTTCGTGGGCGGCGCGCTCGCGGCGGTATTCTATATAATCTGCGGCGCGGGCACGCTGGTATGCGTCGTGGTGCGCGTTAAGATGATGTTCAGCGCGTATCGCGGGCTGGCGTATGCGCTGCCGGTTATCGGGGAGACGCTCCGTAGGTTTGAGTAACAACCTTGTCGTGTCATAGCGGCGTTGTTAACTGGTATCCGATTTCAGTCTCGTTGGTATACAGCGCGTCCCGACGCAGGAACGCGCCTGTTTTCGCGTCTACGGTCTGACGAATCACATCGACGGACTCATATGTTTTCCCATCCTTTTCAAAGTACCGCAGATTCTCATTCACAATCCTATACATCTTCTCGGGCGGACGCTTCACGAGTATCCTTCCGTAATAGTACGTGTCGTCCATCGTCAGTTCAACCTGCATGGCTTCGCCGGAATCGTTGCGCACCCGCAGATCCAGCCAGCCTTCAAGTATCGTGGCGTCCACGCCGCAGGGATCGTCCGGCGAAGGATTGGGAAACTCCTTTACCCCGTGTCTGTGCCGTTCCACGATCGTAAGAGGCGTGTGCAGGAACAACCAGAACAATGTGTTGCTCAACTGACACAGCCCGCCGCCATAGACCGCCACCAACTTCCCGCTGTGCACGCATAGTCCGTCCTTGTACGCTTCCCGCGCATCCGCGCGACGCGCCAGATACCAAAGCGAGAACGTCTCGCCCGGATGGATCACCACACGGGATACAGCCTCGGACGCCAGGCGCAGGTTGTGCACCTTGTTATACTGATACTGTATATCGGCCCCCGTATGCTCGTTGATCAACATGGAGCGCGCCGCCGCCAGTTCATATGAAAATGGCGGCTCTTGCCGCGACGAGTAACGGTTCCCATCGAACCGCATTTTCATGTAGTACGACTTCTTGCGCTGCCATTGACGCAGCGGCATTAGAAACGGAAAACGCTGGGTCGTCAATTTTCTGGACACTTCGCAATCCTCCCACGTCAGCTTCGTATCCAATTCTATCGGCATGTTCGCCCGTGGTGTTTAACCCAGGCAGGAGAAAACCTTACGTTTAGAAGAAACCGCCATAAGAAATCCTTAAGAAACGCCTAAGCCGAATCCTACGAACCGCGCGGCGGGATTATGGTTTAATGACAGCGTCGAAAAGCGATGATTAGAATCGCGTGATAATAAGGAGGATTGCGGCGGTGAACACGAACAAATTGAGGCTGTTGGTTCTGTACGGCGGCGCGTCGGAGGAGCACGGCGTATCCGTCAAGTCCGCGCGTGAATTCTCGCGACGGCTGAACTCGGCGCGATACGACACGATCTATGTCTATATCGACCGCGACGGTATATGGAGACCGACGGAATCGCCGGATAGCGAACCTGCGCAAGGCACGTTCGCCGCATTGTCGACCGATCGCGGCAATAAAGGGCTTATCGTGCTGAAGGGCGGATCATACCGGATTATGCCGGTCGACGCCGCCTTTCCTATGCTGCACGGGAAGTACGGCGAGGACGGCGTGATTCAGGGCGCGTTGGAAGCGTCAGGCATTCCATATGCGGGATGCGGTATCGCCGCGTCGGCTCTGTGCATGGACAAGGCGCTTACGTATATGGTCGTATCGGAAGCGGGCGTGCGCGTGCCGCGCCATAGGACTATAGGCGCGAACGCCGTCACGACAGGCGGCCTGAAATACCCGCTATTCGTCAAGCCCGCGCGTTCAGGGTCATCGTTCGGCGTCAGCAAGGTGAGCGAGGCGGCCTCGCTGGAAGCCTCGGTACGCGCCGCACTGGAGTACGACGACAAGGTGTTGTTGGAAGAGGCCGTTGAAGGCCTGGAAATAGGCTGCGCCTTGATGGGGAACGGGTCGAACCTTATCGCCGGTGGGCTAGATCAGATCGGCTTGTCGGGCGGGTTCTTCCGCATCCATCAGGAATCCAAACCCGAGCAAGGTTCCGAAAACGCGACCATAACCGTACCGGCTCCCATACCGGAAGCGGCGCGAACCCTCGCGGTCGAGACCGCAAAGACGGTCTTCCGCGCGCTGGGATGCCGGGGACTCGCGCGCGTGGACATGTTCCTGACCCCGGACGGGCGTATAACGCTCAACGAGGTGAATACCATGCCCGGGTTCACTTCATATAGCCGCTATCCCAGGATGATGGCGTGCGCGGGTTTCTCGCTGGGCGATGTGATCGACCGGCTGATCGACCTGGCGCTGGAAAAAGAGGGACGCGCGCTATGAATACAATAAGCGCTAAGCGCAAAGTAATCAGCTGCGCCATGCTGGCCGTCATTCTGCTGACGGCGTGCGGCTGCGCGCAAGCCCAAGATCGCAGCCCTATCGTGTCTGACACGCTGCAGCCTTCCGACACGCCTCGCGCGACGGTCGGCGGCGTACCGCTGATCAGCGCGTCCAATCCGCTGCCGGATGGGTTCGCCGTCGGCGCGCTGGTGAATCTCTATGGGGAGAAGCGTTCATTCGCGCTGGCGTCCGTCGGCATCTGCTTGACCCGCGAGACGTTCGAGGCGGCTAATCAAATGTTCGCGCAGGCGAAACGTGACGGCGTAAGCGGCTTCATCCTCACCAGCGGATACCGGACGGAGGACGAGCAGCGCGCGCTATACGAAGCCGCCACCGATAGAACGGCCGCGCCTCCAGGCGCC
>JAITDK010000133.1 GCA_031282605.1 Oscillospiraceae bacterium | reverse complement strand
ACTGGCTGCACAGCGACATCCCCGCCGCGCTTCAGCGACGCGGCATCGCCGCCCCCTACATCCATCAGCGCGCGTCATGGGACGCTATCCATCGCGGCGAACACATCGTGGTCGTCACCCCCACGGCGTCCGGCAAGACGCTATGCTACAACATTCCCGTCCTGGACGCGATACTGCGCAACAGCGATAGCCGCGCGCTGTATCTATTCCCAACGAAAGCACTAGGCGCGGATCAAGTCGCGGCGTTATACAGCCTGGTTCAGGAGATGGGCGCGGACGTCAAAACATTCACATATGACGGCGACACCCCTGCGGCGTCGCGCCGCGCGATTCGCGAAGCCGGGCACATAGTGGTCACTAACCCCGACATGCTCCACGCCAACATCCTCCCTAACCACACCAAGTGGGTCAAACTGTTCGAGAACCTAAGGTATGTCGTAATCGACGAGCTGCACTCCTACCGAGGCGTGTTCGGGTCGAACATGGCCAACGTGATTCGTCGTCTAAAGCGGCTGTGCGCGTTCTACGGCAGCCGCCCTCAATTCATCTGCTGTTCGGCGACCATCGCCAATCCTCTCGAACTTGCCCAAACCCTTCTGGAACAGCCGTTCACGCTGATCGACGGCAATGGCGCGCCTCAGGGCGAACGCCACGTGATATTCTACAACCCGCCCGTGATAAACCAGCAGCTGGGCATCCGCAAGAGCGCGGTCAACGAGACGCGCGCAATCGCCTCCAACCTGCTGAAGGCCGGAGTCAGCTCGATAGTATTCGCGAAATCCCGCCTGCAGGTGGAGGTGCTGACCCACACCCTCAAGCTGTTGGTGCGCGATCCTCTGGGCAACAGCGGGCAGGTGCGGGGCTATCGCGGCGGTTATCTGCCCTCCGAACGGCGAGAGATCGAGCGGGGCTTGCGCGCCGGCGTTGTAAAAACGGTTGTATCCACGAACGCGCTGGAACTAGGCGTTGACATCGGCTCGCTGGAATCCTGCGTGCTGTGCGGCTATCCCGGCACTATAGCCAGCACTTGGCAGCAAGCGGGGCGAGCCGGCCGCCGCTCCGGCGCATCGGTTACAGTGATGGTGGCGACGTCCAACCCGCTGGATCAATACATCATGACGCACCCTGAATACTTCTTCGAGTCGTCGCCCGAACACGCGCTGGCGCAGCCGGACAATTTCCACATACTGGTGAACCACTTCAAGTGCGCGGCGTATGAGCTGCCGTTCCGCGCGGATGAGAAATACGGCGATCTTGACAATACGGGCGAACTGCTGGAAGGGTTGACAGGCAATGGGTTTCTGCGCCGTGTAAATGATCGTTATTACTGGATGAGCGAGGAACTACCGGCGGCGGAGGTTCACCTGCGCACGGCGGGCGAGGAGAATTTCGTCATAATCGACACGACGAAGCCCGATCCCAAGGTGATCGGCGAGATGGATCGGTTCACGGTGCCGATGCTTCTGCACGAACACGCGATATACCTTCACGAGGGCAGGCAGTTCCAGGTCGAGAAGCTGGACTTCCCCAACAAAAAGGCGTTCGTGAGGCAGGTGGACGTCGACTATTACACCGACGCGGACATGAATACCCAACTGCGCGTGATCGATGAGTTTGAGCATGACGACGCGCCGCTGCCGCGCTCGTTCGGCGAGGTGGTCGTCTCGTCCATGGTGACGATATTCAAGAAGATGAAACTGGACACGCATGAGAACCTGGGTCATGGCTTTGTTGATCTGCCTGAAACCCAGATGCATACGACCGCGTGCTGGCTGACGCTGTCTGAGGAACGTTCGTCAAAGTTCACGAAGGATCGTCTGCAGAACGGGATGCTCGGCGTCGCGTATCTGCTAGGCTCGCTCGCGCCGCTGTACCTGATGTGCGCCCGGCACGACGTCGCGGTGCATTATCACACCCGAGACCCGTTTACCCAACTGCCGACGATATATCTGTATGACGCGATCCCGGGAGGCGTCGGTCTTAGCGACAAGGTATACACGCTGCTGGGCGCGCTGCTCGATCACGCCCGTGACGTGATACTGGCCTGCCCGTGCGAACGCGGCTGCCCGTCGTGCGTCGGTCCGGCCACGGAGGGACAGGATTCGAAGCGAGCCGCGTTGGATGTTCTGGACGCCTGGACTGTTTAGAAATATATAATTATGCTATGATCCGCAATTTGAAGGAGAAGCTCCAAGCCCTGGCCGAATCGCAATTGGGCAAGCCTGTGCCTCATGCCGAGGAAGCGTGCTTTGTCCGTGACGAGGTCGAACCGTTATCGTTATATGAAGGTTTGCTGGATGTAACAGCCGAGCACGCGCGAATAATGACGCTGGGTGAGCCGCGCCCGCTCGGTTCGTTTGATATCAGGCGAACGCTGTTCCTGGACACGGAGACGACAGGTCTGGGTGGCGCGGGAACGGTGGCGTTCCTGGTAGGCGTAGGGTTCGTAGAAGGGGAACGGTTCGTGACGCGGCTGATACTGATGCGCGATTACCCGCAGGAGGCGAATCAGCTGTCGCTGCTGGCCGATTTGATGGACGACATGGATTGGATAGTGTCGTTTAATGGCAAGTCGTTCGACGTGCCGCTGCTGCGCGGAAGGTTTATAATGCAAGGGTTGCGCCATCGCTGGCGTGAGTTGGAGCACTTGGATCTGCTGCACGCCGCGAGGAGGGTTTGGAAGCCGCGGCTGGTCAAATGTTCGTTGCAGCGGCTTGAAACAGAGTTGCTGGGGGTCGAGAGGGAGAATGATCTGCCTGGGGCGGAGGTGCCGGGGAGGTTTTTCGAGTATTTGAAGACGGGGCGGTTCAGTTTGCTGGACGATGTACTGCGTCACAACAAGCAGGATGTGCGCACGTTGGCGCGGCTGTTGGTTGAGCTGGCGCGAACGTATGATTGTGCTGAGGAGCAGGCGGACATGCTGGACGTATTCGCGTTGGGGAGGAGTCTGCATCGGGCGGGGGAGATTGAGCGTGCGCGGCGGTGTTTTACGGTTGCGAGCGTAGGCGCGACGGCGAGTCAGGCGAGGGTGGCGCTAGCGAATTCGTATCGCAGTCAAGGCGAATGGGAATCGGCTCGCGGCGTATACGAGCATATGACCAAGCGCGGCGAAGGCGGCGCGTTCGCATACATTGCGCTGGCGATACTGGCCGAGCATCGTGAGCGCGACGCAGGCAAGGCGCTAACCCTGACGCACGAAGCGATGCGTCGTGCGAAGGTCGATGAAATGCCGGAACTAGAGAAGCGTCGGAAAAGGCTGCAAAGGAAGTTATCGGAGAAATAGCCTCCCTTTGTCGCTGCAGCGGCATCACCCCTACGGAGCGATGCGTGTCAATAGTACCGATTACGCTCCGGAACAGACTATCGTGACGCAACGCCCATCCGAAGCCGACGGACTGTGCATCACGATGGTCCAGGCGAAGCCTGGTCAGGTTTCGAAAGGGCTGAAAGCCCTTCGCAGGGTCCGGGACAGAGTCCCGAAACCCCCGTGCACCCCCCATCGGGGGGAAGGGGGGCGTTCCTCGTTCCTCGTTCCAACGTTCCAACGTTCCAACGTTCCAACCCTGCGCCCCGCCAGTAAAAACGCCATAGGGTAGTTGTCAACTCACACCATAGTGGCGGGGCGCCAGTAATTTAAAGCGCATTCGATCCGCAGATCGAACAGCGTCCCGCCGCAGCGTACAGCCGGTACTAACGCGACGCAACCCAAACGCAGCGTTGCGCAACGCTGCACCTATATTGCGCAAAGCTGCATCCGGCTACCCGCTGCGGCGGGACGCTGTTCGGTTTGCGAACCGAATGCGCTTTAAGTTTGTGGCGCCCCGCCACTATGATGTAAGACGACTATTCCTTTATAGCGTTTTTATTGGCGGGGCGCAGGGTTTGGAACGGTGGAACGATGGAACGGTGGGACGGTAGGACGATGGAACGTCCCTGCGGGGAGCCTGGGACTCTGTCCCAGACCCTGCGAAGGGCTATCCGCCCTTTCGAATCCGGACCAGGCTTCGCCTGGACCATCGTGTTGCACATTCCACCGGCTTCGGATTGCCGGTTGTGTTCCGAGAGTCTGTTACGTAGCGTAATCGGTTCCGCTCCCTAATCGTTCTCCACATTAAGCATAAACACGAGGTGATTTAATGGGATTGTTTACAAACTTCGGTGGAAACGCGGCAGGCCAGAAGGCGTTGCTGGCGCATCAGCGTGGCGACTATGAGCAAGCGCTGAAACTATATGAGGACGCATTCAATAAGGGTTGCACCCGCGCGGCGGTGCGCATCGGGTATGCCGTACTGCTGCTGCGTACGGGTCGCGCTGCCGACTCAGTGGCGCAGCTGCGCTTAGCGGAGAAAGCCCCCGACGTGACCAAGGAACAGAAAACCCAGATCA
>JAITDK010000079.1 GCA_031282605.1 Oscillospiraceae bacterium | reverse complement strand
CGTCTCGTCATCCGACAAACGTCCCGGCATGGAGGAACTTGAGGCCGTCCTGCCTCAATTCACCGGGCAGATCGTGCAGACGCCGCCCGCTTACTCCGCGCTGAAGAAGGACGGCGTGCCGCTGTATGCGCTGGCGCGCAAGGGCGAGGCGGTCGATCCGCAGCCGCGTACGGTGCGTATTGACCGCTTAGAGTGGATAGGCGAGACGCTGAAGGGCAGGCTGCTGCGCGTAACATGCAGCCGCGGGGTATATGTGCGCACGCTGTGCCAGGATATAGGCGAAGCGGTCGGCTGCGCCGCACATATGGGTTTCCTGCTGCGGACGCGCGCGGGCATATTCACCGTCGCGGACAGCGTAACCATAGAGGACGCGCTTGGGGCGATCAACTCTGACGGGCGGCTGCTCCAGCGTTTCCGCAAGCTGTTGACGCCGCTGGACGCGCCCGTTATGGATCTGCCGCGCATAGACGCGAACCATCCCGCCGCCGAGAAGGTATTGCGCTCCGGTAACCCGGTCAAGCGGCTGATGATCACGCCGTCGGACGCGCCGAACGGCATGTATCGGCTGTACTCCGGAGAGATGTACGCGGGTGTCGCGGAGCTGGACGCGGTTCAAGCGCGTCTGGCGTATAGGATGATTTGATTAACCGGGATGACGCCTGTATTACAGGGCGACGGCTGAATGATGAGAATATGATTAACGCCACTGGATTTCTGCCGCCTCAAGGCTTCATGGATACGCTGCCGGACGATTTCGTCCGCGCGGCGCGTTTGCGAAACGGTTTGAGCGCGCTGTTCACCAGCCATGGGTACGCGGGCATCGAGACGCCGCTTATCGAGTCGCACTCGCTGTTCCAATCCGGGCCGAGCCAGATGCCTGAGTCGCGGCAGTGGAAGACTTACGCTCCCGACGGCTCGATACTGGTGATCCGGCCTGACAACACGACCCCGGCGGTGCGTCTGGCGTGCGCCCGGCTGACCAACCTGCCTCCGCCCATACGGCTGCACTATATCCAAACCGTGCTGCGCTATCCGTCGATGAGCGCCCAGGCGGCGAGCGGCGTCGAGCTGCGCCAGGCGGGCGTGGAACTGCTGGGCGAGACCGCGCCTGAGGCCGACGCGGAGGTCATCGCGCTGGCCATAGAGGCTATACGCTCGTCAGGGTTGGAGAGTTTCCAGATTGACATAGGCCAAGTGGGATTCTTCAAGGGCTTGATGGACGAGGCCGGACTGACCGACACCGACGCGGAACGGATGCGCGCGCTGGTCGAGGCGAAGAATTCGCTGGGTATAACGCTCGCGCTGCGCGACGCGCCCGTGTCGTCCGAGGGCGAACGGTCGCGTATCGCCTCGCGGCTGCAAACCCTGCCTACGCTGTTCGGCGGCATAGAGGCGCTGGATGAGGCGCGGCGCATGTCCGGCCATCCGCGCTGCCGCGCCGCGCTGGATAATTTGGACGCGGTGTATAGTCTGCTGCGCGAGCGCGGCCTGGAGCGATACCTGTCGATCGACCTGGGCATGGTTCAATCGATCAACTATTATACTGGTATAGTGTTCCGCGGACTGACGGGACACCTGGGTCAGCCGCTGCTGTCGGGCGGACGGTATGACGATCTGCCGGCCGCTATGGGCAGGCCGATGGGCGCGGTCGGGTTCGCTATAGAGCTTGACCAACTGCTGACGGCGCTGGGTCGCGAGAATCCGGACCCGGGAGGCGGTCGCGTAAGCGTCGTTCAATCCGAAGCCGACGCGCCGCAGGTGACGTTGGCCGTAGCGAAGGGACGGCTTGCGCTGGATACGTTCGCGCGATTGGAAGCCGCGGGGATCGATTGCGGCGAGGCGAGGAATCCGGGGCGCAGACTGATCGTCGACGATCCGACCGGACGTATACGCTTCATGCTGGTCAAGCCGTGCGACGTGCCGACATATGTGGATCACGGCGTCGCCGACGCTGGCGTAGCGGGCAAGGATACGCTCATGGAGGAGAATCGCCCGCTGTACGAGCTGCTCGACCTGGATATAGGCAAGTGCCGTTTGTGCGTGGCGGGCAATGGGGAGCGCCATCGCGAGGCGCTGCGCGCGGCCGCGTACCGCGTCGCGACAAAGTACCCGAACATCGCGCGGGAGTTCTTCGCCAGGCGCGGCCAGCCGATCGAGATCATCGCCCTAGGCGGATCGGTCGAGCTTGCCCCGCTGGTCGGGTTGTCCGACGTGATACTGGATATCGTGGAGAGCGGCGGCACATTGAAGGCGAACGGGCTTAGCGTGCTCGAGGAGATATGCCCGGTCAGCGCGAGGCTGGTCGTAAACAGGGTGTCGCTGAAGACAAAGACGGCGGCGATACGCGCGCTGGTTAAGGCGCTGGAGGTAACGCAATGATCCGGATCATAGACAGCGGCGATATTGGGGCAGCCGAATCCATCAAGCGGCTGCTGAACCGCAAGACCGAACGCGACGACTCCATTCAGCAGACCGTGCGCGGGATAGTGAACGGCGTGCGCGCGCGAGGGATAACGGCGGCGCTTGAGTATACCGAGACGTTCGATCGAGCGAGGCTCACGCCGGAGACCGTCGAGGTCGCCCGCGCCGAGGTGGACGACGCGTACGCCGCCGTCGGACAGGGATTCGTGGACGCCGTGAAGCGCGCGGCTTATAACATCCGCGCGTATCACGAGAAGCAGAAACGGATGACATGGATCGACTTCCAGCCGGATCGATCGATGGGACAGTTGATACTGCCGATAGAGCGCGCGGGGATATACGCGCCGGGTGGGCGCGCGGGATATCCGTCGACCGTGCTTATGAACGCGATACCGGCCAAGGTCGCGGGCGTGCGGGAGATCGTGATGGTAACGCCGCCAGGCCCGGATGGCCGCGCGTCATACGCCGCGTCGCTGGTCGCCGCGGACGTAGCGGGCGTGGATCGTATATTCAAGCTGGGCGGCGCGCAAGCCGTCGCGGCGCTGGCGTACGGCGCGGACCCTGTGCCCGCCGTCGATAAGATAGTCGGGCCTGGCAACGTATTCGTGCAGAGCGCGAAGCGCATGGTGTTCGGCCAGGTCGGCATAGACAGCGTCGCCGGGCCGAGCGATGTTTTGGTCGTGGCGGACGATACCGCGCGGCCCGAATGGGTCGCGGCCGACATGATGGCGCAGGCCGAGCATGATCCGGACGCAGCGGCTATGCTGGTCACAACCTCGCGCGCTTTAGCCGAGGCGGTGCTGTCGGCTGCCGAAGCGCAGTTCAAGCGGCGCAAACGCCAGCGGATATTGACGCGGTCGCTGACCGACAACTCGGCGGCTATCGTGGCGCGCGATCTAAAGGAAGCGATGGCGCTGGCCAACGATATCGCGCCGGAACACCTGGAGCTATGCGTCGCCGATCCGTTCGCGCTTCTGGGACTGGTGCGCAACGCGGGCGCGGTGTTCGTCGGCCACTATACGCCGGAGTCGGCCGGCGACTATTATGCCGGGCCGAATCACGTGCTGCCCACGAACGGCACGGCGCGGTTCTTCTCGCCGCTGTCGGTGGATGATTTCACGAAACGAACCAGCGTGCTGCACTTCTCGCGCGAGGCGTTGATGGCGTCCGTGGACGATATCGAGACGCTCGCGCTTGCGGAAAGCCTGGACGCGCACGCGTATGCCGCGACTGTGCGCCGAGGTGACTAGCCATGCGCAAAGCCGAGGTATCGCGCGCCACACGCGAGACGCGCATCGAGTTATCGCTGAACCTTGACGGCACGGGTCAAACCTGTATCGATACGGGCGTAGGCTTCTTCGACCATATGCTGGACGCGCTGTGCAGGTTCGGTATGATTGATTTGTCGGTGAAATGCGCCGGCGACTTACACGTCGACGCGCATCACACGGTCGAGGATACGGGGCTATGCCTGGGTCAGGCGATCGGAGAGGCGTTCGGGGATAAGAGGGGTGTACGCCGCTCGGCGCACGCGTTCATCCCGATGGACGAGGCTCTCGCGTTCGCCGCGCTCGATCTGTCAGGCCGCGCGTTCCTTCAACTGGATACGCCGCTGCCCGTCGAGCATGTCGGCTCTATGTCCGCTCAACTGTTCGAGGAGTTCTTCCGCGCGGTGTGCCAGAAAGCGGGGCTGACGTGCCACATGCGCGTCACGGGTCGCAACGCGCATCACATGGTCGAGGCGCTGTGTAAGGCGTTCGGACGCGCGCTGGACGACGCGAAACGGGTCGACGGCCGCCAGGCCGATATTATCCCGTCGACGAAGGGTACGTTATAATGATCATATACCCGGCGATAGATATTCAGGATGGACGATGCGTGCGGCTGCTGCGGGGTCGCGCCGAGGATTCAACGGAATATGGCGATCCGGTGGAGATGGCGCGGCGATGGATCGGCAGGGGCGCGCAATGGCTGCACCTGGTCGATCTGGACGGCGCGATTCATCGTGAAACGAAGAAGGACGACGCGGAAAGACTCGCGCCGTTCGCCAGTATCTGCGGCCTGGGCGCGCCGATTCAGTGGGGCGGCGGCGTTCGAAGCATGACGGATATCAGGCGGCGGTTTGAATTGGGAGCCGCGCGTGTTATACTGGGGACTGCCGCGCTGACCGATCCGGGGTTGGTGAGCGAGGCGTGTAAACTGTATCCTGGCCGCATAGTGTGCGGCATAGACGCCAACGAAGGTCGAGTCGCTGTGCGCGGGTGGATCGAGACGTCGCGTACGGACGCGATCGATCTGGCGCGGACAATGCGTGACGCGGGCGTCGAATGGGTCGTCTATACCGATATTTCAAGGGACGGTGCGCTGACGGGCGTGAACGCCGGGCAGACCGCGCGCGTGATCGGCGTCGGCGGACTGAATGTGATAGGCTCCGGCGGGGTAAGCGGTTTGGACGATATCGCGCTGCTTAGGGACATAGGATGCCAGGGCGCGATTGTCGGCAAAGCGCTGTATGAAGGCCGGTTTACGCTGGAGGACGCTATCCTAATAGGAGAACAATTATGAGCGCAGTAATGATTGATCGCGAGGCGCTGTTGGACGCCATAAAGTGGGATGAACGCGGACTCGTTCCCGCGATCGCGCGCGAGGCGTCCACGAACGAAACGCTGATGCTCGCGTACATGAGCCTTGAATCGCTGACGCTGACGCTCGATACGGGCTTCGCCGTATATTGGAGCCGCAGCCGCCAGAGGTTGTGGAAGAAGGGAGAGACCTCCGGCCACGTGCAGCGCGTGCGGTCGATATCGGTGGACTGCGACGGCGACGCTCTGCTGATTAGTGTGGATCAAACCGGGAACGCGTGTCACACGGGAGAACGAACCTGCTTCTACCGCACGTTGAGCGTCGGCCATTCGCCGGCGATCGATCCGGCCGATCCGCGCATACTGGCCGATGTGTTCGACGTGATCCGCAACCGCGCTGCGAACCCGAAGCCTGGCAGCTACACAAACTACCTGCTGGACAAGGGCGTTGAGAAGATATGCAAGAAGATAGGCGAAGAGGCCAGCGAGACGATCATCGCCGCCGTCAAGGGCGCGCCGGACGAAGTGCGCTATGAATCCGCCGATCTGATATATCATTTATGGGTATTGCTGTTTAATCAAGGCCTGACGCCGCAAGACGTCTATACTGAATTGACAGGGAGGTATAAATGAATCACAGCGCGAACCAAAACAATAACGCGCCATGGCTGTCAGTCGAGGGCGTCACGCGGCGTTACGGCGACAAGACCGCGCTGGACGCGCTCAGTTTTGATATACGTGAACGCGGGGTCGCGGGATTCCTCGGCCGCAACGGCGCGGGCAAGAGCACGCTGCTGCGCATACTGATCGGACAGGATCTGCCCACGTCGGGCAAGGCGCGGCTGTTCGGCGAGGATCCGTTCGACAACCCCGGCGTGCTGCGGCGGGTGTGCATGGTGCAGGATCACCCGGATCCGGGCGCGCTGAAGGGCGTGCGCGATCTGCTGGCCGTGAGCCACGCCACGTACCCCAAGTGGGACGACGCGTTCGCCGAGCGGCTGATCAAGCGGTTCGAACTGGATACGCGCAAGAAGCTGAAGGCGCTGTCGCGCGGTATGCATACCTCGCTGGCGTTGGTAATCGGGCTGGCTTCCGGGGCGGAACTGACGCTGTTCGACGAACCCTCGCTGGGACTGGACGCCGTGATGCGCGAGCGGTTCTACGATACCCTCATTGAAACGCGCGGCAAGACCGACCGCTGCTTTTTAGTATCCACCCACTTGATCGAGGAGGCCGCGCGCACGCTGGATACGGTGAGGATGATCGAGAACGGGAAACTGCTGGCGGGAGGCACCGTCGCCGAGCTGACCGGAAGCGCGTTCACGATGACCGGCCCGGTCGTCGAGCCGCCGCCGGGCGTTAAGGTATTGCGCCGCGATACGCGCGACGGACTCGTCACGCTGGCATGCCAGGGCGAGCGTCCCCATACGCCGCCGCCTAACGTGACGATAGCGCCGGTCTCGCTGCAGCGGCTGTTCGTGCTGCTGACCGAGAGCGGGAAGGAGGCGTAAGGTATGAACGCATTAGATGGTTTCGGCGGTATACTCACATATGAGCGTCGTTCCACACGCGGCGGAGTGCTGCTGCTGGCCGCGCTGCTGACGGCGTTATTGGCGGCGACGCTGATCATTCCCGCGCTGCTCCCCGGCAATATGCTCAATTACGCGGGCATATCGGATGGAGGCGTGCTCCCGCTGTTCATGATAGTGACGATGATGCGCGCCGCGCGCAAGGATACGACGTTCTTGCTGGCGAGACCCGTATCGAGGCGGGGCGTGTGGCTGGGGTTGATGACCTGCTTGATATTGCTGACACTGACGCTGGCCGCACTTCGGACGGTATTCGCGCTGGTCGGATATTCGATCGTATTGCCGCTGTCACGGTCGTATCCGGACACGTACAGGTTCGCGCTTGAGACGGAATGGAACGCGTGGAAGCCGTTCACACCCAATCAAACGCTGCCGGAATTCTGGAAGGGCATAAAGGATATCGTCTCCGCAGGGCTGTTCGCGTACTGTTACGGCTGTCTGCTGGAACGATGGAAGGGCTGGACGATAGGTCTTAGCATCGGCCTGCCCGTGCTGGGGTTTGTCTTATTCGTGCTGCCGGTGGTGTATGCGTTCATGACCGACGTCAACCTGGTGATCGACGGCGGTCAAGCCTCGGCTTTCGCCGCGATACCGCTGCTGCAGAAGTGGATCGACACGATCAGCGCGATCAGGGACTGGGTGAGCCGGTATTGGGATCTGCTGTTTTGGAGCGGGGCGGCGCTGTGCGTGCCTGCAAGCTTCTTTGTAATGAGAACGTCGAGACATACGGCGTAAGGAGGCGAGACATAACGCAGGCAACCGCACAAGCGGAGGCGCCGGAACGCGTCTTATTCACCAACAAGTCCCTGACCGCGCTGATGCTGCCGCTTATACTCGAACAGGTGCTTACGCTGACCATCGGCATGGCGGATACCGTGATGGTAGCGGGATTGGGTGAGTCCGCCATATCCGCCGTATCGCTGGTGGATCAGCTGAACATACTGTTGCTGCAGGTGTTTGGATCCTTGGCCACGGGCGGCGCTGTTGTCGCGGCGCAGTATATTGGCCGGCAGGATCGCGCGGGCGGATGCGACGCAGCTCGGCAGTTGTATCAAACGACGTTTGTTATCAGCATGGTTGTAATGGCGGCCATACTCTCGGTCAGGCGACCCGCGCTATCCATGCTGTACGGCCAGCTGGAACCGGGCTTGATGTCTTACGCCGTGATTTATTTGACCATAACGTCGATATCGCTGCCGTTCTTCGCGCTGTACAGCGCGGGCGCGGCGCTGTTTCGCGCGATGGGCAACAGCAAGGTATCGCTGTATATATCCATACTGATGAACGTTATCAATATCGGCGGCAACGCGCTGACTATATTTGTGTTCCATATGGGGGTGGCCGGAGCGGCGGTCGCGACGACGCTCTCGCGCATAGCGGGCGCGGCGGTATTTCTGTATCTGATCACAAAACCGCATCAAGAACTGTTCATTGAGCATATCCTCCGCGTGAGGGTAAACATGGCCAATGTCCGGCGAATTCTCAGGATAGGCGTGCCGAACGGCGTGGAGAACGGCGTGTTCCAGGTCGGCAAGCTGGTCGTTATGCGGCTGGTATCGTCGCTGGGCACGGCGGCGATTGCGGCCAACGCGGTGGGCAACAGCCTGGCGGGGGTCGCGTGTATGCCGGGCAGCGCGGCGGGTCTTGCCATGATCACGGTAGTGGGGCAATGCACGGGCGCGGGGGCGTATGACCAGGCGCGGCGCAACACTATGAAACTGATGGGTTTCGCCATAGCCGCGATGGCGCTGCTGGGCGGCGCGATGATGACGCTGCGCGGCGGTATGATCAATATGTTTAACCTGTCCGACAGATCGCTGGGTCTCGCGTGGGAGGTAATCACCATCTATCTGGCGCACACGTGGCTGACATGGCCGTTCTCGTTTGCGCTGCCAAACGCGCTCAGGGGAGCGGGCGACGCGCGGTTTACGATGATCGTATCGATCGGATCGATGATGGTGTTCAGGGTCGGATTCTCATACCTGCTCGCGCTGGCGTTCGGGATGGGTCTAAACGGCGTATGGATCGCGATGTACATCGACTGGATCGTGCGCTCCATATTCTTCATATGGAGGATCAAGGGAGTCGCGTGGCTGAAACAGAGGGTGCTGTGACTATACCGCTCTATTTCCAAAGGCTAGGACGCAGGGAGGAAAATCCACTATGAAGGTATTGTTGATCAACGGCAGTCCCCACGAACAAGGCTGTACCTACACCGCGTTGAGCGAAATCGGCAGGACGCTTAGCGAAGCGGACGTCGACTGGGAGATATTCCAGACGGGAACCGAAGCGATACGCGGGTGTATGGCGTGCGGCGCGTGCTCGAATCTGAACGACCGGTGCGTATTCGACGACGCCGTGAACCGCGCGCTGGAGAAGGCGGAGACTGCCGATGGTTTTGTGTTCGGCAGCCCGGTGCACTACGCGTCCGCATCAGGGAACATGACCTCGTTCATGGATAGGTTCTTCTACGCGGGGCCTAGGTTCGCGGGCAAGCCTGGCGCGGTCGTGGTGTCGTGCCGCAGGGGTGGCGCGGCCTCCGCGTTCGATCAGCTGAACAAGTACCTGACCATATCGGGTATGCCGGTAGTATCTAGCCAGTATTGGAACAGCGTACATGGCAACAACCCGGACGAGGTGCGTAAGGATCTGGAGGGTCTGCAGGTGATGCGCGCGCTGGGCCGAAACATGGCCTG
>JAITDK010000331.1 GCA_031282605.1 Oscillospiraceae bacterium | reverse complement strand
CGCCTGGACCATCGTGATACACAATCTACCGGCTTCGGATCGCCGGTTGTACCTGGATAGTCTGTTCCGGAACGCAACCCGTTCCCCCGTTCCAAGCCCCGGAGGAGGTCGGGAGGGGGTCGTGAGACCCCTTCCCGATCGCGCGGATGCGCCGCGTCACCACAGCTATACAAGTTGTCATCCTTTTCCTGGAGGTTGCTTTGATTCGATATATTTGCGGTCGCTTATTGCGCGCCTTGATCTCCATGTTCATCGTGCTCTCCGTCGTATTCTGCCTCATGCGGCTGATGCCCGTCGAGGGCTATTTCGGTAGCCGTTCCGACGCTATGAACGACAAAGTCAAACAGCAAGTCCTCCAACAGCTCGGCCTCCTTGACCCCCTCCCCGTCCAACTCGCGCACTTCTGGCGCGACATATTCCATGGCGACCTCGGCAAATCCATCGTCTACCGCGTCGGCCAATCTAACGCGGCCATTATCGCGTCCAAAGCGCCCTACTCGCTCTGGTTCGGCCTTGCCGCGCTCATCATGCAAAAACTCATTGGCCTCCCGCTGGGCGTCATAATGGCGCGCTGGAAGGGTAAATTCTTCGATAAAATCGGCAATATCTATATCCTCCTTATCAACGCCGTGCCCGAAGCGGTCTACTTCCTGTTAATCCAGCTCTATATATCCGAAGCGTTCCATTGGCCGATGCTCTACAAAGCGGGCAAACCTAACAGCTACATCCTCCCCGTCGTCTGTCTCGCGTTAGGAGGTATCGCCGCCGACGCGCTCTGGATGCGCCGCTACATGGTCGATGAGATGAACAAGGACTACATCCGCCTCGCGCAGGCTAAGGGCATGACGGCCAGCTCCGTCGCGTTCAAGCACGTTCTGCGCAACGCGTTCATCCCCATGGCTCAATCGCTCCCTTACGCTATCATCTTTACCATATCAGGATCACTATATATTGAATCACTCTTCTCGATCCCGGGCATGGGCGGACTGCTGGTCACCGCTATTCAACGCCAGGATAACACGCTCGTTCAGGCGATGGTGCTGCTCTACTCCGCCATGAGCGTAGGCGGGTTACTGCTGGGCGACCTGCTAATGATGCTTTGCGATCCGCGCATCCGCTTGACCAACAAGAAAGAGGCCCGTGCATGAAGCGATTCAGCGACTATAAAATCAGCAGACTTATAGACGGGTTCGGCTCTCATGGATTAATCAGTCCCGCGAAAGCGGATGACGTCGACCTGCAGGATATGCAGATAGACCCGTCGAGCGTGCCCGACGAGTATTTCGTATATGCGAATAACGATATCACCGAAGCGGAACGCATCGGCTATTCCAACTACTCATACTGGCGCAGCACGCTTCAGGTGTTCCTCAAGAGCAAGACGGCGGTCGGGATGCTCGTGTTCCTGCTGCTGGTGCTGGCGTTTACGTTTATCCAGCCATACCTTCCCAACCAGAAAAGTCCGACCGCTATTCACCTGAACCCGCAGACAAACATTCAATACCGCAACGTCGCGCCGGACGACGAATTCTGGTTCGGCACAAACAGCATCGGTCAAGACCTGTGGAGCCGCATATGGAGTGGCACACGCACGTCGCTGTTCATCGGGCTGTGTTCGGCGCTGGTCAGTAACGTGGTGGGTATCTGCCTTGGCGCGATCTGGGGCTACGCGCGCAAGTGGGATCATATTCTCACCGAGGCGTACAATGTGTTTGACAACATACCATATACGGTTTTGAGGATGCTGCTAATATACATTATGCGTCCCAGCGTTCCGACGATCATTATCGTAATGTGCATGACGGGTTGGATCGGCATGTCCAAGTATATCCGCAACCTGATACTGATCCACCGCGACCGCGAGTATAACCTCGCCTCACGGTGTCTGGGCACACCCGCGCGGCGCATTATCGTCAAGAATCTGCTGCCCCAACTGGTGTCGGTCATCGTGCTGCAGACCGCGTTGGCCATCCCCGCCGCGATCGGTTCCGAAGTATTCCTGACTTACATCGGGCTTGGGCTGCCTGTCGACATACCCTCGCTGGGCAACCTGATCAACGAAGGGCGCAAGGTTATGCTGGTCGCATCGCAGCGGTATCAGATATTCTTTCCGATGCTGGCGGTGTCAGCCATCACGATTTCGTTTTACGCGCTGGGCAACGCGTTTGCCGACGCCGCCGATCCGAGGAATCACCGATGAGAATATTGAGCGCGGAAAACCTGGTGATCAAGTTCATGCTACGCGGGCAGTTGCTGACCGTCATCCGCGGAATCACGCTAGATCTGTACAAGGGCGAAAGCCTTGCGATCGTGGGCGAATCCGGTAGCGGCAAGAGCGTGTTTACCAAAGCCTTCCTGGGACTATTGGACAGCAATGGATGGATCGACCAGGGACACATCTACTTTGGACGGAAGCCCGACACGCCGGACGTCGATCTTGACAGCCGCGCCGCGCTATATGACATGGATCTGGCTCGGTTTAAGCGCGAGCGCGACTGGCTGAAGATTCGCGGCAAGCGGATCGCGATGGTATTCCAGGATCCGATGACCTCGCTGAATCCGCTCAAAACGATCGGCGATCAGATCGGCGAGGCGATATCGCTGCACCGAAATCTGCGCGGCGCGGCGAAGCGCGACGCGATTCATAGCCTGCTGCTGGACGTGGGCATATCCGACCCGATACGCCGTTCCAAGCAGTATCCGCACGAATTCTCGGGCGGGATGCGTCAGCGTGTGGTAATCGCGATCGCGATGGCGTGCAAACCCGAGATCCTCGTCTGCGACGAACCGACGACCGCGTTGGATGTGACGATTCAGGCGCAAATTCTGGCCTTGATAAAGAGGCTGCAGAAGCAATATGGCTTGACTGTCGTCTACATTACGCATGATCTGGGCGTTGTCGCGGGCGTTGCTGACCGTGTCGCTGTGATGTACGCGGGTGATATCGTTGAAATCGGCACCTGCCAAGAGGTGTTTTTTGACCCGAGGCATCCGTACACATGGGCGCTGCTATCGTCGCTGCCCCAACTGGGGCAGCGCGGCGAAGATTTGCTTACAATCGCAGGCGCGCCTCCCAACCTATTCATGACGCTTAAGGGCGACGCATTCGCGCCAAGGAATCAGTTCGCGCTTAAGGCGGATTTTTACGCAAGACCGCCATACTTTGCTGTGTCGGCGACGCACAAGGCGCGGACGTGGCTGCTGGATCCACGCGCGCCTCGATTGGAAAAACCGGAGCAGCTGGAGAATATCGCCGGGCTGGCTGGCGGGGAGGCAATTGTATAAGCGGCAATTCGGGAAGCGCGCTGTGCGCCCTCGCTGCGCTCAACTCACGACCCCTCCTGACTTCCCCCGGGGCTTGGAACGAGGAAACGGGGGAACGGGTTGCGTTCCGGAACAGACTATCCAGGTACAACCGGCAATCCGAAGCCGGTAGATTGTGTATCACGATGGTCCAGGCGAAGCC
>JAITDK010000197.1 GCA_031282605.1 Oscillospiraceae bacterium | reverse complement strand
TGCGCGATAGTACCATTTGGGCAGACGGCATGTTCGAAGTCTGGACATACATCATTGCAGTTTGAACACTGCCTACAAGGATACCGGCAGTCTTTTCCTGCCTCGCACGCGTTTCGTTTTTGACATGACTTGACCTTCGCGCATTGGATGCGGCCGCCAGCGTTGAACGGGTTCGCTCGCTGCGCAACACGATCGCGCTAGATCGTTGTCGGATCCTTCTTCAGATACTTGGCTATGTCTACCATGTTCATTCCGCGTTTCAATGCGTCCTCAATGTAGGCACGGTCTTCCGCGCTCATGTGCTTCTGGTTCCCCGGGGCTTTGCGGCTCATATTACCCTCCTGTCTTGCCACGTACAGCCCCACAATTCTACCTGCATTTCATGCAAGATTAAACGCAGTTTCATCAATCTACTCTCGCGTTTACTTTTTCATTCAACGCTCAAATTTGAAACTGCTGTGCGCCGCGTCCCGCGGTTTACATATATCGCGGAATTTGCTATAATACGCTTACACAGTCTGTTGCCCGAAAGGAGACATCGCATGAGCGAACTGCACGTACTGGAACACCCTCTAATTCAACATAAGCTTACCATTATGCGCGACGTCAACACCTGCACAAAAGACTTCCGCGAACTGCTCGACGAAATATCAACGCTGATGGTATATGAGGTAACGCGCGGCCTGTCAACGAAACCGGTTGAGATCATAACCCCCATCGGTCCCGCTACCGCTCGCGTTTTAAGCGGGAAAAAACTGGGACTGATACCGATATTGCGCGCCGGCCTGGGTATGGTGGACGGAATCATGCGGTTGCTGCCCAATGCGCGGATTGGGCATATAGGACTGTACCGCGATCCGGAAACGCTGAATCCTGTGGAGTATTACTGCAAACTGCCGCCCGATATCGAGGATCGCGACCTTTACGTGCTCGATCCGATGCTGGCTACGGGCGGATCGTCCTCTTCGGCCATAACGTTCATCAAGAATCGCGGCGGGAAGAATATCACGCTGGTATGCCTGATCGCCGCCCCTGAAGGCGTGGAGCGGATACGGCGCGATCACCCGGATGTGGAAATATTCGTCGCCGCGCTGGACGAGCGGCTGAACGAGCACGGCTATATAGTGCCGGGTCTAGGCGACGCGGGCGACCGGCTGTTCGGCACCAGATAATGGATGCAAAGGGGGATTCGCACATATATGGAGAATAAGCCTGTAAAGAAAAACAACGTACCCAATTTCAACGACGCGAAGAGCAAGCCGTTCTTCTTCGGAGACGGGTCGATCGCCGTACTGTTGATACACGGTTTCACGGGATCGCCCGCGCATATGCGCCCGCTGGGCGAGGCGCTGCGCGACGCCGGATACACCGTACGCGGCATACTTTTACCAGGCCACGCGGAGACGGTCGCGGCTATGGGTCGCACCGATTGGACGGAATGGTTGGGTGCGTCCGAAAAGGCGCTGAAGACCCTGCTCGAAACCCATGACAAGGTGGTGGTCGGCGGGTTGAGCATGGGCGGCTTGATCGCGTGCCGCCTGGCTGAACAGTATCCGGCGGCAGGGTTGCTGTGCTATGCCCCGGCGCTGAAATTTAAGCGCCGCATCAACAACCTCGCGCCGATCGTGAAGCATCTGTTTCCGTACATGGCGTGGGGAACGAACGAACGCCTGACCAATCCGGGGTTCATGAAGGAGTACAACATCGGCTACTTCGGTTTGCCCGTGGCCAAGGTCGAGGACTTGATGAAGATACAGAAGGCGACGATCCCGGAACTTAACAAGATCACCTGCCCGACATTGGTCGTCCAGTCGAAGTTCGACGAGCAGGTGCACCGCAGCGTCCCCGACATGCTCATAAACGGGATCAGCAGCAAAACCCGCGAGGTCATGTGGCTGACCCAGTCGCCGCACGTGTGCACGATCGGTGCGGATCATGATGAGGTGTTCGAGAGGACGTTACAGTTCCTGCGCAAAAATGTAGGATAAGTATAGTATTCCTTAAATAAGCGTTACATAAAACCTACGATTGTATTATATCTCGCAGCGACTCATGAATCGCGCACGAAAAAGCGCTGTTCATGAGTCTTATTATTGAGCCGCCGTATAGTTTGGCGGCTACTATATGTACGCGAAAGGGGAGTGAGAGTTCGATGGCGGGACGAACCAACTACACATATACCGCGATCTACAACCGCTCGTTCGCGAAGCCCGGCAGGTTCTCGGCGGCGGACGCCTTGACGAAGGCGTATGCCATGGAACCGTTGGACAGGGATGACGAGGATTCAAGCCGCGGCGATACGCCCGTATTGGCGCTGCTGTTCTTTGTATTGCCGATACTGGGTTTATTCGCGATTTTAATACAGCCGATGCGGTGGGTGTTTACCGTTGCGGCGGCGCTGTCGCTGCTTACGATGTGGGGACTTAGATGCTTCATGCCGCGCGCGCGGCTGGTTACGTCAGTCGTACTGACCGTTGCGATGGGGCTGGCGTTGTACGGCGCGCTGGCGGCTCCATCGACTGCGCTTCCCACCGGAAATATTGGTAACAATCTCGGCGGCGATAACATAATATCGTCCGAGGCGCTCAACGCCGCCTTGTCAGGCGGCGCCGAAACCGACGGTCAGGCGGTCGATGACGACGGCGCGCTGGCCGTGCAAGCCAACCAATCCCAAGCGCAGCCGTTATCCCCGGCTGAAACGGTGTTGAACGCGTACCTTGAGCTGTGGAAGCAGGGCAACAACACCGAGGAGATGGTCAAGCTATGCTGGCCGGAGTGGCGGCGTTCGGTGGACGATCCGCAGATGATGCTGATCTCCCTGTTCACGTCATACTCCAACAAGAAACTGCTCGACTGGGAGTATACCATGCCGACCGTCGGCGACGATACGGTTATATCCGTTCCGCTGATCACGCAGCAGCAAATCCAGAACGGTTCGGCTAAGTATAAATACATCGCTATGCTGTACCGTGTGGACGACGTATGGTATGTCGACCCCAGCTCGCTGAAATCCGGCGTGCAGGAGATAGAGGCTACGCCGACGCCCGATCCGAATGCGACGGCCAAACCGACCGTGACGCCATCGATCAGCCCGTCGCTGACACTATGGTACAACAGCGACGGCGGGGAATATTTCCACGCCAAAAAGGACTGTTCGACAATCGCCGCTAGGTTTATATCGAAGATGAGTTCGTTCACATACTCGCAGATAACGGACAAGAGGTATTCCAAGCTGAAGCCGTGCAGCGTATGCGGCGCGCCGGCCAGGCCGTAATAAACGCGTGACAAAGGGGCGGATGTGGCGGTCCGCCCCGGATCGTTGACGCAGGGTATAGCGCGCGGTCGCCGCCCGCTGTTGACGCCCGTCAGCGTGTGTCAGTTCCGCTAAACGGCCGGCCTTTCGACCGCGGCGGGTTTGCCGTAATCCCTCCACCGCACCCAGTATCCCGCGCCCAGGCTGCAGTCGTAGGTGTATCCCGCCAGACCCGCCGGGGGTTCCGCTCCGCCGCTGCCGCTGCCCCTGTAGAGCACCGCCGTCTTGGTTACGCGATCGCCCTCGACCATCACGCCCAGCAGGCTCTCCTCGCCGCTTAGGGCGCATGGGGCACGTACAAACGTCCAGCCCGGCATACTCACATCGTCGCTGGGCGAACCGCGCTCGAATACCTCCCGCAGATCCGCCGCCTCGTCAGGCCAATCCCACACGGGCTTGCAATACGCGCCCCATACCGGCCACGATGCGCTTACTGCGGCGGTTTCCGCCGCCGGACGGTGGAACATGACGGCGGAGTCCATCAGGTTCGACGTCCCGTTGAGTTTCGGTCTTGCGGGCTCGGAGGGCTCGGAGGGCTCGGTTGGGTCGGGCGGGTCGGGCGGCTTAATTGGCTCGGCGGTTGCGGACGCCTCGCGCCACTCAAGCTGTTTGGGGGGCACGGCTGGTGCGGCGGATGAATGCGCCGGGGAGACGTCCGTTTTAGGCGCGGCCGCTTGAAACGTTATCCAGGCGGCGGTTTCGGCGGCGGGGTGTTTTGTCGCCTTGAGCGCGTCCGTCATAGCGCGGATCGTTTCTTCCGACAAGGCGGATAGCAGCGCGACCAACTCGGTCAGCGGATCGGGGGCGGTTTTCGGCTCCGGGTTAGGCACGACGCGCTCTGTTATTGTGATCGGCTCCACGGGCGCGATATCGGGCGCTTCGCCGTGAACGGCGGAGTCGGTTTCCTCTCGCTTGATACCGTCCGCGGCGCTTAAAGCTTCGTTGACGATGCTCGGGGCGGATTCGGGTTTGGGGATCGTTATGGCGGCAATCGGCGCGGAGGCGGTCGGAGCGGCAATCGAGGCGTATGCTTCCGTTGGACGCGGCGTTTCGGATGCGTTGGGTTGCATCCGTTCTATGATGGATTCTACGGATACGCCGGTCTTGACGGGTTCGGTCGATTTCTCGGCGGCGAAAAGAACGCCGCCGCCGATTCGATCGTATTGAGTCGAACCGCCGCGCTGATAGCGTTCCGGTTTGCATATGGCGCGAATGGCGTCCCAGTCGACGCCGCCGGGTTTCAGGTTCCCGATAAGCAGCACGTCGCCTCCGCCCGTGATCGCGATCGCGTCGAAGCTGCTGAATTCCACGCCGTCCAGTTCGGTGGCGTCGCGGTATTCGCGCAGTAATCCGCCTTGACCGCGCGAATCCACGCGGATTCGGCCGCAGTCCAGTTTACGTCTTTTATGAAGCGATACCAGGTAACCATGTATGTCGCTTGCGGCACGATCTAGTCCCACCGCCTGTATCTGAATCGTCACCCGCGAACCTGATTGCTCTATATTCGTGAACCCGGTTTGCCCTTGCGACCCCTGAAGCATCAGCAGTCTGCGCTTGTAGCCCGTGTCCGTATGCGCCACCCCCACTCGTCCAACTGTATCTATTAGAAGCATATGCGCCGTCGATTCCGCGCAGAACCGCGTAAGCCCACAAAGGAAGGTAACGCCATGCCCCGAACCGCGAAAATCGGAAGCAGCCCCATTCCACTGGCGAAAGAGGGAAATCGCCGTCGCGCGCGCGGTATTATCGCCGCCGCGCTGGTTATTATATTTATGCGTACGCTATACGCGCGCGCCGCCGACCTCGAGCCTTTGTATAGCGGCGAGGCCGTGACCAACATGGCCATCCGCGCCGAACGCGATCGCGGCGCCGATCCAGTCGGTTACTATGATATAAATGATACTGTGCAGATACTAGACGTCGAGCCTGAATGGCTGTTCGTACGACAGAAGAAGGGCGATAAGGTGACGGAGGGTTTCGTACTGCGCCATCTGGTGAATGTCAGCAAGCAGCTCGACCCATCCGCGTTGCCATACGGCGCGGTGCAGTCGCGGCATATCGCGACCGCGATGTATGACGCGCCGCTGTACGACAGGCCGTCGACCGGATCATCCACCCTGATGAACCTGCCCGAAGGCGCGCGCGTCGCGATCCTCTCCATAAGCAACGGTTGGGCGAAGATTGCGTACTTCCGCCAATACGGCTACGTCTACATGTCCCATATGACGGATCTGGAACCGGTGCAGCCTAACGCGGCGGCGGCCAAACCAGGCCAGCTGATCGCCGCCTTCACAACCGCTTATTCGACGAAAGAGGATCAATTAAACATCGGTCGGATGAATAATATAAAAGTAGCGTGCGATTATATGCAGCGTCAGGTCATGCAGCCCGGCGAGACGCTATCGTTCAACGGCTGGCTAGGCCCGTTTAGCGGTATGCGTGGATACATGGAGGCGCCGATCCTGATCAACGGCACGACTATGCCCGGTTATGGCGGAGGAACGTGTCAGGTATCCACGACGCTGTATAACGCGCTATTGTCGCTGCGCGGCATGACGGTGCTGCTGCGGCGCGCCCACGGTCCAAGCGGCGCGGCATATGTGCCCCATGGCGTGGACGCAGCGGTAGGCAACGCGACGCTGGATCTGCGTTTCCGCAACGATTACGGGTTCCCGATTGCGTTCGAGACGTATGCCGGCGGCGGCATACTCTCTATAGCGATATACATAGCGCAATAATAGTCGGT
>JAITDK010000194.1 GCA_031282605.1 Oscillospiraceae bacterium | reverse complement strand
AACGTCCCTGCGGGGAGCCTGGGACTCTGTCCCAGACCCTGCGAAGGGCTATCCGCCCTTTCGAAACCTGACCAGGCTTCGCCTGGACCATCGTGATACACAATCTACCGGCTTCGGATCGCCGGTTGTACCTGGATAGTCTATCTCGTAGCGCAACCGGTTCCCCCCGTTCCCTCGTTCCTTCGTTCCAAGCCCCGGGGGAGGTCGGGAGGGGGACGTCAGTCCCCTTCCCGAAGGCGCGGATGCGCCGCGTCCCAGACCCTGCGAAGGGCTATCCGCCCTTTCGAATCCCGACCAGGCTTCGCCTGGACCATCGTGATACAAATTCTACCGGCTTCGGATCGCCGGTTTTACCTGGATAGTCTATCTCGTAGCGCAACCCGTTCCTACGTTCCCGCGTTTCCCCGTTCCTTCGTTCCAAGCCCCAGGGGAGGTCGGGAGGGGGACGTCAGTCCCCTTCCCGATAGTCTGTCCCGTGACGCAACCGATTCCCCATCACACCAAGTGACACGCCACGCTATGCCCCGCCTCTACTTCGCGCAGTTTCGGCTTCTCACTCTCGCATAGTTCCTGCTTCCTTGAGCACCGCGTATGAAACGGACAGCCGGACGGCATGTTGGTCGGCGAGGGTATCTCCCCTTGAAGCAGCGCGCGCCCGCGTCCCCCCATACCATCCACATCCGGTATTGCGGATATCAGCGACTGCGTGTATGGATGCAACGGTTTCGCGTAAATCGCGTCTGAATCCGCCAGCTCCAGCAGCGACCCCAGATACATCACGCCCACTCTATCGGATATATACTTAACTACGTTCAACCCATGCGCGATAAACAATAGCGTCAGCTGCCGATCCTGCCGCAGTTTCTGTATCAGGTTCAGCACCTGCGACTGCACTGATACATCCAGCGCGGAGACCGGCTCGTCGCATACAATGAATTTCGGATCTATGGATAGCGCCCGCGCGATCCCTATCCTCTGCCGCTGCCCCCCGGAGAATTCATGCGGAAACCGAAGCGCGTATTCGCGCGGCAGCCCTACGTAACGCAGCAGCTCGTACGCCTTCTCGCGCCGCTCGACCCGCGACATCTTCGTATGCAGTATCAGCGGCTCCGCGATAATATCCATGCATGTCATGCGCGGGTTGAGCGAGGAGAACGGATCCTGGAATATGATCTGCATGTCCTTGCGCAGCGCGCGCATCTGCCTGGGCGATATGGCCGCGATATCCTGCCCTCCATACACGATGCTCCCCGACGTGGGATCCAGCAGCCGTATCAGCAACCTCCCCGTCGTGGTCTTGCCGCAGCCGGATTCACCCACCAGCCCCAGCACCTCGCCATGCTTGATATCGAACGTCACGTCGTTTACCGCGCGCACGATCAGCGGCTTCCCGCCTATAGCGCTGGATCGCGTGGCGAAGACCTTCGTAAGATTGCGAACCTCGTAGAGCGGCTCGCCACTCCTTACCTGCGAATTCGCATTACCCATATCGCTCATGCTCATACCGCGCCTCCTTCCGCCAGGAAGCAGCGGGTCTGCCTTCCGCCCGGCATCGTCCTAAGCTTAGGCCGCTCCTTGCGGCAGCGCGGCTGACGCATCGGGCAGCGCGTCACGAACGCGCAGCCCTCCGGCAGGCGCGACAGATCGGGCACGATGCCCGGTATCGTGTACAGCGGCTTGCCGCGCGGCGTCGCCAGTTTGGGTATGGCCTGCAGCAGACCGCGCGTATAGGGATGCAGCGGGTCGCTGAACAGGTCGCGCACATGACCCATCTCTACTACGCTGCCCGCATACATCACGATAGCGCGCTGCGCTATATCCGCCACCACTCCTAAATCGTGTGTGATGAACAGCACCGCGGTGTCGCGATCTCGGGCGATACCGCGTATCAGTTCCAGTATCTGCGCCTGTATCGTCACGTCCAGCGCAGTTGTAGGTTCGTCCGCGATCAGCAGGTTGGGGTTGGACGCCAGCGCCATGCAGATCATTACGCGCTGGCGCATACCGCCGGACATCTGGTGAGGGTATGTCTTCATGCGCCGCTGGGGATCGGGGATCTCCACCTGTTTTAGCAGTTCGATCGCTCGGTCGCGCGCCTCGCTCTTGCTTACTTTGTTGTGCACGCGGATCGCTTCCGTAATCTGCGCGCCCACCGTAAACACCGGGTTGAGGGACGTCATCGGTTCCTGAAATATCATACCGATGCTATTGCCGCGTATCTCGCGCATCTTACGTGAGCCGAGCTTCAGCAGGTTCACCCCCCGGAAGAATATCTCGCCCTGCTCGATATGCCCCGGCGGGTTGGGCACCAGCCCCATCACGGACAGCGCCGTAACCGACTTGCCGCTCCCGCTCTCGCCCACGATTGCTAGCGTCTCGCCCTCGTCCAGCGTGAAGCTGACGTGGTTCGCGGCGTTGATCATCACGCGCTTATCCACCCGGAACTGCGTGACCAGGTCGTTTACTTCCAGCAATACGCCCATCCTCGCACCCCCTTATTTGAGTCTCGGGTCTAGCGCGTCGCGCAGTCCGTCGCCCAACAGGTTGAACGACAGCACGGTCAGCGCGATAGCGATACCCGGAAACGTGATGATGTGCGACGCCGAGAAGATATAGTTCCTGCCGGAGGACAGCATGTACCCCCACTCCGCGGTCGGCGGCTGCACGCCCAGTCCCAAAAACCCCAGCGAGGCCAGCGACAGTATCGCGCCGGACACGGACATCGTCGCGTTGACGATAATCGGGGCCAGTATGTTTGGCAGCATATGCCTCAGCATGATGCGCGCCGAACCGCAGCCTATAGCGCGCGCGGAGGTGATATAGTCGTTCTCCTTCACCGACAGCGAGACCGATCGGATCAACCGCGCCGCGCCCGGTATCGATACTATCGCGATCGCCACGACGGCGTTCTGGATGCCCCTCCCGAATATGGACATAAATATGATGGCCAGCAGGATACTGGGGAACGCCGCGATCATCTCCATCACGCGACTGAGTATGATATCCGCCCATCCCCCGTAATACGACGACACCAGCCCTATGATCGAGCCGATTATAGTGGAAATCATAACTGATATAAACCCTACGGTCAGGGATATACGCGCGCCGAACAGGATACGCGTGAGAATATCACGCCCGTTCTCATCGCTGCCCAGCAGATGCCCCGATCCGGGGCCAACCTTTACCTGCGACAACTCGGTGTCGTATGGCCCGTACGGCGTCAGCACGTTGGCAAACAGCGCGCACGCCACCATGAGCACCAGCATCGCCAGCGCGGCCACGGCGGTCTTGTTCTTCAGGAAGCGCTTAAGCGCGTCCCGCCACAGCGACGACGGCGGCGCGGCGTCAGTCGCGGGGGGATCGTCGAATTCCATCCAGGCGTCCCATTCCTTAGGATCATCGATGTTCGCCTTCGGTTCCATCCTGTCCATAATCGCTCCGCCCCCTTAATACCGAATACGCGGGTCAAGGTATCCGTACAGCACGTCCACCGCCAGATTCATAAACACCGATATAACGGCCACCAGCATACAGCCGCTTTGCACAACCGCGTAATCCGAATTGTTGATGCCGTTTACGATATACTGTCCCACGCCCGGCCACGCGAATATCGTCTCCGTCAGCACCGATCCGGAGAACAGCCCGCCCAGCTCCATGCCGATGATCGTCACCACGGGGATCAGCGCGTTCTTCAGCGCGTGCCTGGATACCACGCGCGGCTCCGGAACGCCCTTCGCGCGCGCCGTCCTGATATAATCCTGGCGTATCACCTCCAGCATCGTCGAGCGGGTGTATCGCATAAACGAGCCGATAGATGCAACGGCGATGGTCAGCGCCGGCAGGAACATATACCTCATCGTACTGCCGAACGCCTTCCAGTTACCCGTCAGCGCGCTGTCGATCAGCATGAATCCCGTAATATTTTTCGGCTGGTTCATAAAATCGAACCGCCCGGATACGGGCAGCAGCTTCGCGCGAACCGCCAGCCAGATAATCAGTATCAGTCCCAGCCAGAAGCGCGGCAGCGATATGCCCGTCAGCCCCGTCACCTGCATTAATCTATCCAGCGCGCTGTTCTGCTTCACCGCGCAGACGATACCCAGTATCACGCCGACGATCGAGGACATAATCACGGAGAACACCGCAAGCTCGATCGTCGCGGGCATACGTTCCATAATCTCGCGCAGCACGGGCTGCTTCGTGAACAGGGACGTGCCCAGATCGCCGCGCAGCAGCTGCCCCAGATATATCAGGTACTGTTTCCATATCGGCTGATCCAGTCCCAGATATTTCGTCAGTTCCGCTACCTTGTCGGCGGTGGCGTGCTGCCCCAGGAGCAGGAACGCGGGGTTGTGAGAGAACACGCGCATAAGTATAAAGACGATTGTCACGATGCCCCATATCACTGGGATGGCCATCAGCACGCGTTTGCCGATGTACTTGAGCAAACGGATCCCCCCTCCTCCAGTGCGGAAACGTGGAAACACGCCCGAGGTATACAACAACGCGTTGCTCCCCGCTCTCGCGAGGGAGCAACGCCGTCGTCATTGCTCAGTCAGGCCTAATAATTAACCCTTGCCTTTTATCAAGCCTCTTAATCAGTCTTCCTTAGTCGGCCTACCTTAGTCGGCCTACCTTAGTCGGCCTTCTTCAGCTGCCACACGTGGCTTCCGGCGACGCCCAACAGGATCTCCCCGCCGTTGACCAGCTTGGGCGAATATCCGGTGTACTGCACGCCGTGCCCGGTTACGATGGACGGGATATCGTCGTTGATCTTCTGCGCGGCCTGCGCGTACAGCTCGCCCGCCTCACCGTAATCGGAGGATTCTTTGGCGGCCTTGAAGATAGCCTCGAACTCGGCGTCAACGTAACCGGAATGGTTCGCGCCGCCGCCCGCTTCCACTTCGCTCCACAGGAATATGATGTTGGACGTATCGTAGTAGTCGGCGCCCCAACCGTGCAGGATAATATCATATCCCTCGACCGGATCGGCGTACATCTTTTCAACGAATTCGCCCCACGGCAGGATCTCGATATTGATCTTGATGCCGACCTTCGCCAGCTCCGCCTGCAGCTGAACCGCCAGCTGCTCGCCTGCCGGGTTATAACCCTTCACGACGTTGTATGTCAGCATGGTGGCTTCAATCCCGTCCGGATAACCGGCCTCGGCCAGCAGCTGCTTGGCGTGGTCGGGATCGTACGGATAGTTGACATAGTCGTCGCGCACGCCGGACTGCATTCCCGGGGGGATGGGGCTGATCGATGTAACCATCGCGTCGCCGTACAGCGCCTTGTTGATCGCGTCCAGATCGAGGGCTTCGCGAACGGCCTGGCGCACAAGCTTGTCCTTAAACAGCGGGTTCTTCTCATAGTCGGCGAACGACAGTATGCTTA
>JAITDK010000193.1 GCA_031282605.1 Oscillospiraceae bacterium | reverse complement strand
CGTCGGAAAAGACTCTTTTCGTGGTACTGACATATCGCATGCTGAATCCTATAATCACGCAATGGACGTGCGCTTTATCTTTGGCCTCGCTGTTCCAGATGAACGTACGCCAAGCGAAGTCGATTTTCACATCATTCAAAAGCGCTTTCCACAGTACAGCAGGCTGTTCGCCCTGCGAGATGGAGTTGGTAGACACAAACGCCGCGCGGATGGCTGTGCCGCGCATATACTCCGCCGCTTTCTTGTACCAGCCTGTTACATAATCCAGGATGCCAACGCCCTTTTGGTTCCCGAAGGTGGCCATCAGTTCGGCTTTCTGCAGGGCAGTCTGCTCCTTCTTGCCCACAAACGGCGGATTTCCCATGATGTAGCATAGCTTTTCCTTCGGCGCGACGTCATCCCAGTTCAGCCGCAAAGCGTTCCCTTCCACGATGTTGGCGTAACTCCTCAGCGGCAGGAAGTCCAGCGGCGCGTGCACGATATCCTCTGTAGCCTTCATCATCTGGCTTTCAGCAATCCAAAGCGCCGTCTTCGCCACCGTCACAGCGAAGTCGTTGATCTCAATGCCATAGAATTGCCCGATGCTTACCTGGATGGGATTAAGGCCGCCCACGCCAAACATGATCTGCCCGTTTTGCAGTTCCGACAGCGCGGTATTCTCCAGCCTTCGCAGCGACAGGTACGTTTCCGTCAGGAAGTTACCGCTGCCGCACGCCGGATCCAGGAACGTCAGCGACGCCAGTTTGGCCTGGAAATCCTTGAGCCGCTTCTCTTTCGTGCGCGTGACCGCGACGGCGCAGATATCCTCTAACTCCTTTTCCAGATCATTTAGGAACAGCGGGTCGATCACCTTACGGATGTTCTCGATAGACGTATAGTGCATACCGCCGGCGCGGCGCGTCTGCGGGTTTAGCGTGCTTTCGAACACCGCGCCGAATATGGTGGGGCTGATCTGCGCCCAGTCGAAGCCCTCGCTGGCCTTGTGCAAAAGCAGGTTACGTATCTCATCCGTGAATTGGGGTATGATGATGCGATTGTCCTCAAACAAGCCGCCATTCACATACGGGAATTGGGCAAGGTCTTCCTCCAGGTAGGGGTCACGCTCCTCTTCGGGCGTGTTAAGTACCTGGAACAGTTCAAGCAGCGCTTTTCGTGTATGCCGCGTTTCGTAACCGCCCAGGTAATCATGGAATACGCCGCGCCGCCCGAAGATGCCAGCATCCTCGGCATACAGGCAAAACACCAGACGTACACACAGCACGTTCAGGCTTTTCAGTTCGGCTTCAGTCGGATTCCCGACATATTGCTTGAGGAACGCGTCGTACAGCCGGCCGACGATCTCCCCCGCCTGGATGGACACCTCCATCTCACGCTTAAGGTGGGTGTTTCCCATGTCCGCCAGGAAAGCGAGGCGGTAGTATTCCGTAGGCAGGTTCTCCAGCAGGATCTCTTCCGGCTCGCCTCCAGGACGTTCCATGTCGTAAACATAGAAGGAAATGAAGTTGCAGGTGACGACCCAGCGGGGGTGCTTGGATACGGGCAGTTCGGTGATATAGCGTTTCGCTTGCTGGAATGGGGAAAGCGGCGGCCCGCTGGATTGCGGTATAGGCTTGTTCAAGTTCGTATGCTTTCGCGACTTTTGCTCGATGAGCACGCGCGTGGACGGGATGTAGCCATCGATGAACGACGTATGGTCGAGATGCACCTGGTCTTCGAACGTGATGAATTCAGCGGGATGCTCGACGCCGTAGACTTCGCCAAGCAGCGTAAGCCAGAAGGGCTGGCTCTCGCCCTTCTCGTATCCCTTCCCTTTCCAAAACTCCGCGAAATGTTTAGCGGCGGCGCGCTGCCGGGCGTCGGTCATGGCGCAACCCCTCTCTTACCGAATGCCCTGATCTTACCAGAATGGACAGGATTAGACAAGTACGTTCTGGAATCCGCCGCCCGCCCTGGGGAAAACGCCTGTCTTGACACGCGGCCGATTATGGCGCTTACTGCGTCGCATGGTACCGGATCAGTGTAAATACATTGTCGAACGCTTGACGCAACCCGACATGTTTCGATGCAGGATAATCCGCGGCATACACGAATTATTCTTCATGTGTACATATGTCAGTTGTGTACGGAGGTTCGGACATGCTCAAACACGCACGCCAAGGCAACATCCTCACGGTAAAGCTCGACGGCGAATTGGATCAAGACAGCGCGACGCGCGTCCGCCAGGAACTGGACGACCTGATTGCGGACACACGCGTAAAACACCTGGTTTTGGATATGCGGGACTTGACATTCATGGACAGTTCGGGCATCGGCGTGGTGATCGGCCGATACCGCACACTGGCCATGCGCGGCGGCGGCGTCGCCGTGCGCGGCGAAAGTCCGCACGTGCAGCGGATAATGAAGCTATCCGGCCTGTACTCCATATTGGAGGAAGTACGGTGATGAATAGTCGAATTGGAGGACGCGGCATGCCTGGGACGCCTGTTGGCAATACATCGGCAAAGGTCAAGAATCATATGCGGCTGTCGTTTGACAGCCGATCCGAGAACGAATCGTTCGCGCGCGTGGTGGTCAGCGCGTTCATGGCGCAGCTGTCGCCCACGATCGAGGAACTGAACGACGTAAAGACGGCGGTCAGCGAGGCCGTGACCAACGCCATCGTGCACGGATACCGCGGCGCGTTCGGCGACGTCGAGGTCGAGGCGTCGCTGACGAGCGGCGGCTATATCGTAATAGAGGTGAGCGACGCGGGGTGCGGCATCGCGGACGTTGAACAGGCGATGACGCCGTTCTATACATCCCAGCCCGAAATGGAGCGCGCCGGGATGGGTTTTGCCGTCATGAAAACGTTCATGGACGATCTGCAGGTGGAATCCCACGTCGGCGAAGGCACGCGCGTAACCATGCGCAAGCTGATCAACCATGCCGCTGACAACCAATGACCGCGCGCTGACCGAGCCGGATCGCGCTCAAGACGCGCTGATACTAGCGGCGCAATCCGGCGACGCGGAGGCGATGGCCGTGCTGGCCGACCGGCACATCAAGCTGGTGCACGCGGCCGCTAAGCGTTTCCCCGGCGCGGACGCCGGGGAGATAACGCAGTCCGGATGCGTCGGATTGATCGAGGCGATACGCCGCTTCGACGTGACGCGAGGGGTGCGGTTTTCTACGTATGCCGTGCCATACATACTGGGCGAGATGAGACATTTCATGCGCACGGATCACTCGGTGCACATTCCCCGGCGGATGCAAGACGCGGGGCGGGAGGCGGCGCGAGCGTCCAGGGAGCTATGCGCGAGGCTGGGGCGCGAGCCGACGATCCAAGAGATTGGGGCTGAGTTGCGTATATCGCCGGAGGAGCTAACGCTAGCGATGGAGAGCCGATCCGCGCCGATATCATTGGACGCGCCCGCGTCGACGGAGGACTCCGCGCCCATGCACGAGTCGTTGGGCGACGCGTCTTCGGATCGCGGGTATGAGCGGGTGATGGTGCGAGATTTGCTGGAGCGATGCGAGCCGATGGAGCGTGCGTTGTTGGCGATGCGTTATTTCCGTGGCATGTCGCAGACGGACGTGGCCAAGGTTCTGGGCATCAGTCAGCCGCAAGCAAGCCGGTTGGAGAAGAGACTGTTGCTGCGTCTGCGTGAAGTAGGCGCGTAGGGAGAACGGCGGCGGCGCATCCGCGCCTTCGGGAAGTGCGCTGCGCGCCCTCGCTACGCTCAATTGCGATCCCCCTCCCGACCTCCCCCGGGGCTTGGAACGGAAGAACGGGGGAACGAGTTGCGTTACGTAACAGACTCTCCAGGTACAACCGGCAATCCGAAGCCGGTAGAATGTGTATCACGATGGTCCAGGCGAAGCCTGGTCCGGATTCGAAAGGGCGGATAGCCCTTCGCAGGGTCTGGGACAGAGTCCCAGG
>JAITDK010000092.1 GCA_031282605.1 Oscillospiraceae bacterium | reverse complement strand
ATCACCCCTCTCGATGGATATACTCCGCCGGAGGGCATGCCCGTTATCATAATGACCGTGTATGTCCACCCGGAAACCGGAGAGCTGCGAGACAGCGTGGAAAGCAGGTTAGAGAATCGCACCGCCATAGAGCCGCCACGTCAGGATGCATTGAACATCGCTGTTAGGGAACTGCTCGAGCAGGCGGACTATACGCCGCTTTGGGGGCGAACCCTAGAGCAGCAGGCCGAATTCACCGCAAAGATCAAGCCGCTGGTCGACGCTATGCTGGCAAGCGGAGACTTAAGCGCAATAACCTACGACGGTGAGGTCGACTACTCGATAATCGCGGAGGCGACGTATGTGTTTGGATTACCCGGCGCCAAAGACGTATCGGAGGAAGTCGCAGCTAGCGTCACCATAGACGCAATACAGGAAACCTTCGGTATTCCAGAAGATACCATCGAACTGTACACGCGGACTATGACATTCTTTGACATAACCGAGCCGGAAAAACCACTTTGGAAGTTCTCGTTCACCCCGCGTTCTGTGGATGACTGGGAAAATGGGTTTGATAACCCGCAATACCGTAAGAGCTATCGCGTGCGGCTCGACGCGCTAACCGGTGAAGTAATCGCGATAGAAGAGTTTGCCACACTCGAAGCATATGACTGGAAGACTCTGGAAGGGGCGCTTAAACCATATAAGTAATGCGACGTAATAAACCGCTGCTTACTAGGCGGTAATACCTTGTTAAAGGTTATATTTCGGTGCATAAAGTAACCAAGCCTGCACAAGACAAGCTGAGCCGCCCATAAGGGCGGCTCAGCCAACTGATGATTAGCGGATCCTTAACAAGATATAAACCGCATTATCATCTAAATGCTGTTTAAAATCCAGCCTTGCCTAACTAAGCTGTTTTATAGCATTTTACCACGGGACTATGGTCAGCGTATCCCGCGTTGCATTTGTTATCGCACTAAAAAGCGCCTGTTTAGTGATTGGACCAGCCATACCATCCTTGGTCAAATTATTAGCCTCCTGGAAAGCCATTACAGCATTTACAGTGTTACCGCCATAAATGCCGTCAGGCGTTCCAGGGTTATAGGATGTTCCAAGAGACTTCAACGCTTTTTGAAGATTTTTTACAGTTTCCTTATAGGTGCTGTTTTGCATTAGAGTTCCAGGCCCAAAATAGTCCCGATAGTCACCGGCAGCATATTCTTCCGGCGGCTGATCGGTTTTTGTTTCACCACAAGAGCGCTTGACTCGCAGATCAATACCATACTCAGCAGCTAGTGCTTTTAGGGCATCGACAAACTGGTCATCCGGCGTATAAAGATTGAAAACTATATTATTCTTCGCAAACGACATTCCTTTGCTCATTGATTATGCGACAGTATCATAAAACATCCCGAATTGAACATCTCGTAAGACCGTCGCAACACTTACTCCATAAACGGTTATTCGTCAATAGAGTAAGTAATATTACGCTTAATCTTTATACTGATATTTGGATGAAGTTCATTGCACTCCCCTATTGCATTATATGCGCCTGCGTTACAGCTCAGCAGGGCAAAATCAAGATGCTGTATATCGAAATACGATGTGTGCACTATATGTTGCGGTCTGTGGAAGTGCATCTCCCCAAATTGGCCTTAATTTTGAAAAAGTGGGCAAATTTACGCTTTGATCTAGCCGAAACACCACAATATCCAGTAGGTAATTGCCGCTCAATGACTATATGCGCCCGCTGAGCTGTAACGCGCCTGCCGGGATTTTGTGCATAGCGAGACGGGGTATTCGAAAAAATTCGACATGTGCAAAAGGTTGGCGTGTACGCAGCTATATCCTCGATTATGCATTGCTCCAAGCGCTTGGTTTTAGAAACTAAAGCAATTTGGGTGAAAAAGCCAACGACCTGCTGGTCGCCGTGCGTCAAAAACATAACGGTATGAGCTGTAGCAATTCCGGCAGCCTTACTTTTGCTGCCGTTGCCTCCTCCTGTCTCAACGGTGAATTGCCACAGTTCATACGCGACGACTCCCTTCCTTTATAGATCCCTGTTGCTGCATAGCTTTTGCACAGGTCGAAAAATCTGAGGATACTTCCTTGCCTCATCCATTGTTAATACGCGGACACTATTGCGCTATGTCAGTTTAGTTAACGCAAAAGTTACGAAATTGCGAATTTTTTAACAGATTTTGTCAATTCCTTGACAACGGCGGCCGCTCGCGATACCATCTCTCTATGATACCCTGTGCGATCGAACTGACGATCCCGGCCCGGGAAGATATGCTGCTGATCGCGCGTATGGCGCTGTCAGGCGTTTGTGTGCGCTGCGGGTTCAGCCTGGACGCTGTGGAGGATGCGCGCATCGCCGCCGACGAGGCGTGTTACTGTCTTATGCATCAGTGTGAGCCTGCTGCGTCGCTTCGCATGACTTGCCGATGGGACGACACGCGTCTTTCGATCGCATTCGCTTCCGTCCGCGAATGCGGCGAATCCTCCGTCCCGTCCGCCGAACTCGATCCCGATCGGTCGGACGAGTCCGGCCAGCTGGGCGAATCAGATCAAGCCGCATTGGCGCGCAGCATATTGGAGACCCTGGTCACGTCGGCGAAATTGTCCGTCGGCGCGTTTGGCGTGTATTCCATCCAAATGGAAATCGATTACAAGACCAACGCCGCCAACGCGCCGCCTGATCGTGACGGCTGAACATATGGCTTACGATCTTTCGGCGCTGTGGATCGAGTACCGTGAGACGCGTGGCTTGAATGAGCGGAACGCACTGGCGGAACACTACCTGTATTTGGCGCGGACAGTCGCGCGGCGATTCTCCGGACGCGGCGTAGAGTTCGACGATCTGATGCAGGTGGCTTCGCTGGCGCTGATCGGCGCGATCGAGCGGTATGACGGCGATCAAGGCGCGGGGTTTGCCGCGTTCGCCGGTCCTACAATGGCGGGGGCTGTGCGCAACTACTTCCGCGATAAATCGCGCGCGCTGCGTATGCCCCGGCGGAATTCCGAGCTATACGCTAAACTCCTGGACGCCCGGGACAGGATGTCCGTTCGGCTGGGACGCGAACCCAGCGTGGCCGAGATAGCGCTGGAACTTAATCTGACTGAAGACGATGCGCTTGATATTATCGAATCCCGCCGCGCGACATCCGCGTTGTCGCTGGACGCTCCTTCCGTCAATGCCAACGGCGGCGATCCCGTGACTCTGGGGGATCTCCTCGCCGCGGATGAAACCGGCTTTGAGCGCGTCGAGGAATACGATCAGCTCGCCATCACGCTGAAGAAGCTGCCGCCCGGCGAGCGCAAGCTGCTGGAGCTGCGGTTCGCCGAACAGTATAGCCAGCGCGCGACGGCGCTGCGCATCGGCGCGAGCCAGATGCAGGTGTCGCGCATGGAGCGGCGTATACTGGAGAATCTGCGCAACGAGATGCTGGATAAATAATCAAGTTATATTATAGTTAATGGGAACGGCGTATTGAATCGTTATTATATGGAGGCTATGGACGCTGACATCTGATCGGGAGGCCATATCGGATGAACCGTGAACCCACCCGCTCGGCGCGGCGCGGCTCTTCCAGCCGCAGACCGCCGCCGCGCAGCATGGCGGCAAACAGGCGCAGAAAATCATCGCCGCGCCTGGGCGGCGTTATACTGTTGTTGGCGTTCGCGTTGACGGGCGTTCTCGTTTGGCAACTGAGCCAGTCGACGCTGAACCGTACGGCCATCGTCGCGGCGGGACAGGCGGGACGCACGTATCCGGTGGACGCCGTGATCATCCGCAACGAGCAGTTGATCGATACCGACAGCGCGACGGGCTTGAAGTACATCGCCGACAACGGCGCGCAGGTAACTCGCGGCACCCAGATCGCCCAGGCTTACTCGTCCGCTTACAACCAGTCGGACGTGAACAGCCTGAACCGGCAGATAGACGAGGTCAAGAAGTATTACCAGCAACTGCTGAATCAGAGCACGTACCCCGATTCACGGCTGACGGCGCTGGACGACGCCATCGACATATTGGTGATCCAGATCCGCAAAGCGGCGCAGGGAACGAGCGGCGGCTCATCGTCGCTGCTGTCGTTGAAACGCCAGCTTGATCGCGTGATGACCGAACGGCAGACGTACCTGAGGCAGAAATTCCCCAACGACACCGTGCTGAACCGCTACGCCGACGAGGAAAAGACGCTGCGCAAACGCATCGAGAGCTGGACTATCACCTATATAGCGGATCACCAGGCGATAGTCAGTTTCTACCCTGACGGGTATGAACGGATGCTCTCCGGCGGGACGATAGAGGCGCTGACCCCCGCTGCGGCGCGCAGCGTGTGGAACGGCGCGCCGCCCGAGCAAACCGCCGCGGAACGCGCGCGCACCCGCGTTTACAAACTGGTGGAGCCGCGCGGGTTCTACGTCGCCGCGCTGACCACGGATAAAAATTGGAAGCCGCAGCCGGACGAGGTATTCAAGATTGCGCTGGACGGGCTGGGCGGCACGATCTACGACGCGCGCGTGACGACGACGACCCGCACGGGCGGGGAGTTGCTAGTGCGGTTCTATATCGACGCGGATGTTCAGCCGGTGCTGGATCTGCGCAAGACGAAGGCGACTGTGGGCGAGATAGCGGTGAGAGGGCTGCTCATACCGGCGGACGCGCTGTATACGCAGGACGGGCAGGTCGGTGTGGTGCTGGATACGACACCCGCGGTATTCATCCCGGTAACAGTGCTGACGAGCGACGCGAAGGACGCGATCGTCCTGCCGGTGCAGAGCGGAGCCTTAATGGAAGGCCAGCGCATCCGCAGATTCAAAGTGAACTAAGGCGACCCAATTAAGTTAACCCCGATTAAGGAGGACTACCGTTGGGCGACGAATCCAATCAAACGGCTAGATTCACAGGCGGCGAGGAGCCGCCGTTGGACGAGCGCGGCGAGCTTCGTGATCGCGTCCGCGCCATTAACGCCATGCTCAAGCTGAACGCGCGAGACCCGGATAATCCGCCGGGACTGTTGGCCGTCACAAAGACGATTCCTGTCGAACGCATAGCGCTGCTGCCGCGCGATCTGATCATCGGAATCGGCGAAAACCGCGCTCAGGAGATTCGTGGAAAAATAGCGCATGCCGTCGATTGTCGAGTCGAATCATTCGATAATCTGCCGATTCATATGATTGGACGGTTGCAAACCAACAAGGTTGTCGATATAATAGGGAGGGTCACATTGATCCAGTCGCTGGACCGGATCGATCTTGCAAACGAGATTGACCGCCAGGCCGGCAAGCGGGATATAATCGCCCATTGCCTGGTTCAGGTCAACATAGGCCAAGAGGTGCAAAAGGGCGGAGTGTCGCCAGAGGGAACCATGGACGCCGTACGCGCGTTCGCGCGATTGCCCAACCTGCGGGTAGAGGGGTTAATGGCGGTATTGCCTGCGTCGGATGACGAGGGGTTGCTGTGTTCGCTGTTCCGGCGGATGCGTCAGTTGTTTGATCAGCTGCGCGCAGAGTCCATAGCGGGCGTTAGCATGACGCATCTGTCGATGGGCATGACGGGGGACGCCATGATAGCCGCGCGGGAAGGCGCAACGATGGTTCGACTGGGCAGCGCGATCTTTGGCCCGCGCGTCCGCGTGTCGGATGAAATACGTTAAGGGGGATCCGGACATGTCGCTTGGGGAGATGTTACACCGGCTGGGATCAGCCATAGGCCTGTATCCCGAGGACCGGGCCCAGGATGATTACGACGACTATGACGAGCCTTACGCCGACGACGAGTTCGCGCAGGACGAGCCGTATAGGAATGCGGGCCGATCAAATGGATATTCAGCGCGCTCGGCGGGTTCGAGCGGCGCGGGCGGGCGCAAGACAGCTCCGCGCTCGGGTTACGGCTCATCCGGCAGTTCGGGATATGGATCGTCCAGTGCGTCCGGATTGTCCGGTTCGGCAGACTACATCCCTCCCAGGCGCTCACCAATCGATAACGTTGTGCAGATGCCGCCGCGCGGCAACGCCGGTTCGTCAGCGCGCGATTCATACGGGTCGCCAGCGGCGTCGGTCGGATCTTCGGCGGGGTATACAAGCGGGTCGGGCGCGAGCGGCTCCAGCGCGGCTTCGTCCGCCTCCCGGCACAGCGAGATCATTGTGTATGTCCGGCGCAAGGACGACGCGCAGCAGATCATCGGTTACGTGTTAGAGGAGCGCAGCGTCATCCTTAACTGCGAATCGATAGACGACGCGCAGTGCCAGCGCGTAATAGATATGCTAGGAGGCGCGGCGTACGCCATAGGCGGGCACGTGCAGCGCGTTTCACACAGAAACTATCTGTTCGCGCCGGCGAACGTGGAGGTCTCCAGTTCAGACAGTCAGACCGCCTCGCGGTATCAGGCCGCGGTCGCGCAGTCATAATCGGGCGCGTCTATGTTGTGGTTGCGTGCGATAGTCAGGGGCATGGCGCTGTTTGTACAGGTGTTGGCGTTCGCCATGGTTGTCGATTTCGCGGTTATGTGGCTGCTGCCGCCAAAGCATCCGATCGCGAAGTATGTCTCGCGAGCCCTGGATCCCCTCCTTGATCCACTACGGCGGTTCCTAAACAAGCGACTGAACGGCGCCGTGAAGGGCGTGCTTACGCGGCTGCCGATTGACGTGTCTCCGCTGATCGCGCTGCTGCTGCTTCAGGCCGTCCGCGCGTGTCTGCTATGGCTGGTGTCGTGAACTTGAGCGAGTCGGGTCAGGGCGTTAGGGTTGCGGATGGATAACGGTCATCGCGAGGCCGTCGATTCCGTCGAGCGCCGGTTAGCGGAGTTGGCCAAACGCGCGGACAGTCGCGGCGAGGCGGTGTTTACGCGCTTCCTTGATCCCGCACAGCAGTCCAAAGCGGCGAGAATTGCGCGGGAAGCGGGTGTCGCCGTCGAGTTTTGGGGCGGATATGACAATGCGGAACGGCGGATCGGGGCGTTATTCCCGCGTGGTTATATAGATGAAGGCGCGTCTGCGACTCTTGACTGGCCGATAGCGTGTGTGCGAGCGGCATGGGCGGCGGCGTATGGCAGTCCAGCGCACAGGGATCTGCTGGGCGCGTCACTGGCGATTGTGCAGGATAGGGCGAGATTCGGCGATGTTGTGATGGGCGGCGGATACGCGCTGCTATTCTGTTTGTCCGAACTGGCGGATTATGTCGTTATGACGCTGACGTCGGCGGGACGCGCGGCGCTCAAATGCTCGATTGAACCCGACCCATCGTCGGCGATTCCCGATCAAGCGGAACCGCGCCGCGAACTGCGCGATACCATACCGTCGTTCAGATTGGACGCGTGCGTGGCGTCAGCGTTCAGGATATCGCGTGCGCAGGCGCAGGGCATAATCCACGAGGGCAAGGTGCGCCTCAACCATCTGCCGGAGTTGAAACCCGACGCGCAAGTGGACGAAGGCGGGGTGGTGTCCGTTCGCGGTTTGGGTCGAGCGGTATTGAAAGAAAAGCTGGGCGTGAATCGAAAAGGACGATTCTGCGTATTATGGTTATGTACGACGCGATAACGCGCGATAAAGTACGATATAGTGACAGTAAAATAGGAGGCGGCGTCTGTGGCGGTAACGATCCAGATGATTGAGGAAAAAGAGTTCCAGGTCGTTCCAAACAACGGTTATGATCCGGACGAGGTCGATAGGTTCCTGGACGAGATAGTGGACGAGCTGGAGCAGCTGCAAAAGGAGATCCGCACACTGCGGTCAGAACCTGCGCGGCGTCAGCCCGGATCCGCGTCAAGCGGAGTCATGCCATCCGAGGATACGGTGCGCATCATGCTGCTTAACGCGCAGCGCGTATGCGACGATACGATTAACGACGCGAAGAAGCGCGCCGAGGATACGCTGCGAGGGGCGCGCGACGAGGCCGACGAGATCATGCGCAGCGCGCGTACCGAAGAGAGTGCGCTGAACGCGGAGAACGACGCTCTTCGCGCGCAGGTGGCGGATTATAGGGCCAGCTTTCGCAGGCTTATCGAGGATCAAATGCGCTGGCTGAAGGAAGAAGTGTAACTGCTGAAAGACTTGCAAAGTTCCCTGTATAAACCTTCCTTGAATGGGTATGCTACGTGAAAACCCATTCTAAGGAGGGTTGTTATGTTTTCATCATATCACGGCAAGGGCGGTTATGTGTTAATGGCGCTGACACTGGCGCTTATACTGGCGCTGACCGCGTGCACGACGGCTGAGCAGCCGCCCACCACAGGCGTAGAGGACGGCGGCGCGGGTGAAAAGCCACCGATGCCCACAAGGATCACTGAGTTCAACGACGAAGAACCGGTGATCAACGTCTACGTGAAGGAATCGGAATCGGTCGAGAAAACGCCGATCGAGGAGTATATTGCTGGCGTGCTAGCGGGCGAGATGAGGAACGACTGGCCCATGGAGGCGCTCAAGGCGCAGGCTATACTGGCCAGGACGTTCGCGCTGCGGTTTATGACCGAAAAGGAATCCAAGCACGAGGGCGCGGACGTATCGACAGATATAGAGGAAGCGCAGGCTTACGACAAGAGCGGGATCAACGAGCGCATTCAACAGGCGATCGACGAAACGCGAGGAATGGCTCTAGTTTCAGGCGGCGAGTTCCCATACGCGTGGTTCCACGCGCATTCGGGTGGCAAGACCGCGCTGGCCGAAGAAGGATTGGATTACGCGGGCGGCGAGCCGCCTTACACCATTGTGACCGAGGGTAACGAGTCCGGCGACGCTCCCGAGGACGCGAAGCAGTGGACAGCGCAGTTCAGCCCCGAGGCCGTAATGGAAGCCGCGAACCTATCCGGCGATCTGGAGAACATAGAGATAGGCGAGAAGGGTGAGTCCGGTCGCGCGCTGACGCTGAACATCAATGGCGAGGCGGTGAAAGCCCCTACGCTGCGCATAGCTCTAGGCAGCACGGAGATGCGTTCGACGCTGCTTGACGAGGTGAAGTTAGAAGACGGCACGGTCATCATGTCGGGCAGAGGGTACGGTCACGGGGTGGGCATGTCGCAGTGGGGTGCGTACGGCATGGCGGAGAGCGGGGTCAAGGCGGAGGAGATAGTAAAGCATTTCTTCAAGGATGTAAGCATTGTAAAGATGTGGTAATGGCTATGGATCGGGCGCTGCGGCATGGTCGCGGCGTTTGTTTTGGAGGCAGTAAAGCTGACATAAATTCGGCGGGTGATATACACGGCGGCGACTTCGGGAGGAGTGCTGCGCGCCCTCACCGCGTTCAACTCACGCCCTCCCGACCTCCTCCGGGGCTTGGAACGGGGGAACGGGGGAACGAGTTGCGTTACGAGGTAGACTATCCAGGTACAACCGGCAATCCGAAGCCGGTAGATTGTGTATCACGATGGTCCAGGCGAAGCCTGGTCCGGATTCGAAAGGGCGGATAGCCCTTCGCAGGGTCAGGGACGCGGCGCATCCGCGCCTTCGGGAAGGGGTCTCACGACCCCCTCCC
>JAITDK010000083.1 GCA_031282605.1 Oscillospiraceae bacterium | reverse complement strand
CTGTCCCAGACCCTGCGAAGGGCTATCCGCCCTTTCGAATCCGGACCAGGCTTCGCCTGGACCATCGTGATACACATTCTACCGGCTTCGGATCGCCGGTTGTACCTGGATAGTCTGTTACGTGGCGCAACCCGTCCCCCCCGTTCTTCCGTTCCAAGCCCCGGGGAGGTCGGGAGGGGGTCGTGAGTTGAGCGTAGCGAGGGCGCGCAGCGCACTTCCCGATCGCGCGGATGCGCCGCGTCCCTGACCCTGCGAAGGGCTATCCGCCCTTTCGAATCCTGACCAGGCTTCGCCTGGACCATCGTGATACACATTCCATCGGCTTCGGATCGCCGGTTGTACCTGGATAGTCTGTTCCGGAACGTGAACGATTCCGCTAACCCTCATTGCCCCCGCCGGATGAACCGCCTCCGTCGTTCTGCGTTGTCAGTGTTAGTAACGGTTGTCGAATATGCGCGTGCTCTTCTTTTCGCTGCGCGGCAGTTCTCCAATCGATACCCCCATCGGTACGATCGCGAAGCCTAGTCTACCCCGCGCCAGGGCCGCTACATCACGCTCTAGCGTTCGCCGCGCATCATCCTGCCGTGTCGTCTCGAAAAACAGCGTGAACCTGTCGCGCCCCTCAAAGTGATCAATCATCACCTGGTACTCGCTGCTTACCCCTTCCACTTCCTTCAACATGTCGTCTATCTGCCCCGGAAACACGTTAACCCCTTTTATCTTAACCATGTCATCCGTCCGACCCAAAATCGTATCAATCCTCGGATATCCGCACCCGCACGCGCACTCTCCGCCGCCCAGCATCCTCGTCAAATCATGCGTCCTATACCGTATCAGCGGCGCGCCCTGCTTGCGCAGCGTCGTTATTACCAGCTCACCCAACTCCCCGTCGGGCACAACCTCCCCCGTCTTCGGATCGATCACCTCGCTGTATACGTAATCATCGAACATGTGCATCCCGCGTTCCGCATCGCAGCTTATCCCTATCCCCGGCCCGTATATCTCCGTCAATCCATATATATCGTATAGCGACACACCCAGCTCGCTCGCGATCCTCGCGCGCATCTTCTCGCCCCACCGCTCCGAACCTATCAGCGCCTTGCGCAGCTTCAACTTATCTCGTATGCCCCGCCTCTCTATCTCCTCTGCCAGCAGCAGCGCATACGAACTGGTCGCCGTCAGCACTGTCGAACCCAGATCCTGCATGAACTGCAGCTGCTTATCCGTGTTCCCCGGACCCATCGGTATAGCCATCGCGCCAAGCAGTTCCGCGCCTGCCTGGAACCCTATCCCCGCCGTCCACAACCCATACCCTGGCGTAATATGTACTCGATCATCCTCCGTCACTCCCGCGATTTCATAACAACGCTTGAACATTATCGCCCAATCCAACACATCCTGTCTCGTATACGGTATAATAACAGGCGTGCCCGTCGTGCCTGACGACGAATGTATCCTCACTATATCCCGCGCCGGAACCGCCGCCAAACCCAGCGGATACGCGTCCCGCAGCGCATCCTTATCCGTGAACGGCAGCGCCTCGAAATCCGCTTGCGTCCTGATATCGTCCGCATCCACGCCCGCGAACCTCTTCGCATAGAAGCCATCCCGCACAGTCTTCAGCATCCGCACCTGTTCGCGTATAGCGGCCAGCGTGTCATTGGGCATGGTCATCTGGAATCCTCCTTGGCCATCGCGCCTTCCTCAAGCGCGCGCTTGTTCAATTCAATCAACCGGGGACTGAGTCGCTTGCGCAGCGCGTCCAACATCGTTTCCGCCGAGAACCCCAGCAAATCAGCCGCCGCGCCCAGCAGCGCCATGTTCAGCGTCTTTGCCGAACCTACCTTATCCGCAATCGCCGCCCCGTCAATTAGGATTAACCGCGGCACGGTCTTTCTCAGATACTCAACGAACACCGACGCTTCCGTCTGCCGGCCTGATAACGACGCCACCGCCGATGTTATCCCGTTGACGCTGACCACCGCCGCGCCATCCGCCTTCAAGTATGGCAGACATCTCACCGCCTCGCCCGGCTCGAATCCAATCAGTATATCCGCGCTTCCCGGCGATATCAGCGGCGATGGTATCGCGGCCGCTTCATTGTGCCATCGCACATGACTGACCACACTGCCGCCGCGCTGCGCCATCCCTATCGTCTCAGCCGTCCTCGCGAACGCGCCGCGATCTATCGCGCACTGCGCTATCAGCCGCGACGCCAGCACCGTCCCTTGCCCGCCTACCCCGCACAACAGACAATTCATAACCCGCCACCCCCGCTCCCGCATAACAGATCAATCGGCTGAATGCACTCCGTCGGGCATATCTGCGAACACAACCCGCACCCCGTGCACAACGCCGTGTCTATATGCGCCACGATTCTGCCCTCGTACCTCGGGCTTGGCTGGAATGACAACGCCGGACAACCCAGCGCCTTTACGCACACCTGACACCCCGCGCACCTTGCTATATCTACGGACATCGGCTTGCCTGGTTTCGCTACTGCGATGCATGGCGCTTCGAACACTATCGCGCGCACGCCTTTCTCGTCCATCGCTTCGTGGGTGGTCTCGATGGCCTCTTCGATGTCGAACGGATTCGCGCGGCGTACAGACGCGACGCCCAGCGCGCGCAATATCGCCTCTATGGACGCCTCCGGCGCGGAGTCCCCCACGGCGGATTCACCCGTGCCCGGATGCGGCTGGCGGCCTGTCATGCCCGTCGTTCGATTATCCAGCACGACTACGATCATATCCGCGCGGTTATACACGGCGTTCAGCACGCCTGTCATGCCCGAGTGAAAGAATGTCGAATCGCCTATGAACGCGAAACAATACGCTTCCGGATCAGCCTGTTTCAACCCTTGCGCTATCGTCACGCCCGCGCCCATGCACAGGCATGTATCGACCATGTCCAGCGGCGGCGCGTTCCCCAGCGTGTAACACCCTATATCGCCGCAGAAGATGGCCTTGCGACCCTTCGCGGCTCGTTTGACCGCATAGAAGCTGGCGCGGTGCGGGCATCCGGCGCAGAGTACCGGCGGACGAACGGGAGGAACCGGACGTTTCGCGGGGTCGACAGCCTCTAAACCTGCTATCGGTTTCAGCGCCGAATCGGATTCTTCCGCGCCGCCGCCACTAATCGCGCGACCGGGAACAATTGTTCTCAGCGCGCTTTCGACAATCGCCGCGCTCAATTCGCCTGCGACAGGCATCGCACCGTCGCGCTTGCCGTGCAGCGGAATCCCATTCATCAGCGGTCTCAAACCATCCTCAATAACCGGATCCAATTCCTCGACTACCAGCACACGCTCCAGTCCGTCGATGAACTCAGCCGCCATCGCCTCCGGGAATGGATTAGGCGCGCCTATTTTCAATAACCTGCATCGCAGACCGAGGTTCAATATAGCTTCGCGGGCATACGCCGAACCGATACCGCCGCACGCCACGCCGACCAACTCCGACGTATCGCCGTTTATCTCATCGTTTATCTTATCTATCCTATTGAATGATCGCTGCGCCTCGGCCAGCTCCGGCTCGCGCGCGGCAATCCGCTTCTTCGCCTCGTATGATAGCCTGGGGAATATCACCCACTCCTTGCCCTTCACGAAGCCGGATGGCTTGACCAGCGGCGCCGGCTCCATCCGCTCGACTGCGGAACACGCGTGACACACGCGCGTCGTCGGTCGCAGCAGCACGGGAACACGGAATCGCTCCGACAGATCGAACGCCGCGCGGGTCATCGCGTACGCCTCTTCGGGCGAGGATGGATCAAGCACAGGCAGCCGCGCGAACTGCGCAAACCGCCGTGTATCCTGCTCCGTCTGCGATGATATCGGGCCGGGATCGTCGGCGGAGAGTATGACCAGTCCGCCCTTCACGCCTACATAGTTAAGGCTCATCAACGGATCGCTGGCGACGTTCAGCCCTACTTGCTTCATGGTGACCAGCGCGCGCGCTCCGGCATATGACGCGCCGGCCGCCGCCTCAAGCGCGACCTTCTCGTTGACCGACCATTCGACATGCACGCCGTCGGGTTTCAGTCGGGCAACGGTTTCCAGAGCCTCGGTGGACGGCGTGCCGGGGTATCCGCTGACGAAGGATACCCCGGCGTCGATCGCGCCGTACGCGACGGCCTCGTTACCCATCAATAATAATATATGCTTCATAACGGCTCCTGGCTCTATAGTAACGGCTTACGACAGCCGATTCTCATGACTCCTATTCTATTACGTTATTATTGCTATGGCAAGGATCGCCGCGCACACGGTTAGCACTAGCGCGTCCGCTCCGTTGAGCGGATACCTTCGATAACCGCTGCCGCGCTTGCGCAAGTAGAATCCGCGCAGTTCGGCGGCTAGCGCGTTATTCTCCATCCGCTGCACGCATGACACCAGCAGCGGCACGCATAGCGGCGGTATCAGTCGTATCTTTTGGGTGAACGACCCATCCAACTCAACGCCGCGCGCGGTCTGCGCTTCGATTACGTCGTGCATCTCGACGAAAAGTATGGGTATGAATCTGATAGCGGTGGTCACGACGAACGCGTATCGATAAGGTATGCCCAGTTGCGCGACGAGAGCATTCGTTAAATCGCTCAAACGTGTAACGCCCAGCATAAGTACCAGCGGCAGCGTAGCGCCCAGCAGCCGCATACTCAACTGCGCGCAGAACCGCAGCCCCATGTCGGTCACCTTCAACCCGAACGGCAGCGGTATCAGCGTACGGCCGGATCGCACGAACGGCAGCTGCAGGGTGAACAGGAACAGGCACAGCGAACCCGCGCCCTTGAGCGTTGCCTTGACCTTGCGACCCATGCCCAGCGCAAACCCACCGCTAATCGACAATAGCAGCAGCGCCAGGTTGAACATTAGCGACTTCGTGATGAACCCGCCGACACAAACCGAAACGGCCAACAGAAGTTTCACGAGCGGATGCGTATGATGGAGAATCGTGTCGCCGCTTTGGTATTCAAGAATGCCGGGCATCGTCCGCACCTCCCCGCGCGTTGTCGGCGATCCAATCCGCCAGCGACTCGGCGTCGTCAGCCTCGCCTGGCGCGAGCCCCAGCCTCTGCGCGAGCGCAACCATCTGCGCCGGAACCAACGACGCGCGCCTGAGCGACGTCTCATCGCGCATGACCGACCTTGTCGCGCCGTCGGCAATCAGCTTACCCTCGCTGAGCACCATCATCCTCTCCGAGAAGTCCAGCGCGACCTCCATGTCGTGGGTGATCATCAGCACGGTCACGCCGCTCTCGCGGTTCAGCGCGGCGACCTGGTTCATCATCTGGCTGCATTCACGGTAATCAAGGCCTGTCGTCGGCTCGTCCAGCAGCAGCAGCGTGGGACGCCTCACGAACAGGCTGGCTAACGCTACGCGCTGACGCTCTCCGCGGCTCAATGATGTCGGCGCGCGGTCGGGGTTCAAGTTCAACAGTTCCAGCGTTTCATTGACGCGGCGTTCGCCGTCGTCCTTAGAGACGCCGAGGAAATCCAGCCCGAACGTTAATTCCTGTCGTATCGTCGCGCCGAACAGTTGTCTGTCCGGGTTTTGGAACAAATATCCGACAGACCGCGCAAGCGTGCTGACCTTTTGCCGCCGCGTGGACGTTCCTTCTATTAATATGTCCCCGTCTGACGGCTTTATCAATCCCATAATCAGCTTGAGCAGCGTAGACTTGCCCGCGCCATTTTCGCCTGCCAGCGCGACGAACTCGCCCTTGTCCACGCGCAGACTGACTCCGTTGATAAGAACGTGAGATTCGATCGAGTAGGAGACGTTTGATAAGCGAACCATTTCCGTCATCTTAGGATACCTCGCGCCATGACTTCCGCCTCGTCCAGGTTAATGGGCGGAGCGCCTTGATAGAGTCCTTTATCGCGCAGGCGCGCGGCCAGTGTGGTCACGCGCGGGCAATTCACGCCCAGTTCCAGCAGACGTCCGGGTCTTTCGAGCGTTTGGCGCACAGGACCGTCTATCGCGACGCGGCCTTGATCCATCACGATCAAACGATCGGCGAACGCGCTCAGCAGCATGATTTTCTGTTCGACGACGATAATGGTGGTATTACGTTCGCGCCGCAGTTGGCTGAGGAGCGCGAATACCTGCACGGACGACGCGGGATCCAGCTCGCCAGTAGCCTCGTCGAAGGCCAGCACGCTAGGCGAGAGCGCCAGCGCGGCGGCCAGCGCGACCTTCTGTTTCTGCCCGCCGCTAAGGCTGGAGAGACTGCGTGAGCGCAAGTCGGCGATATCCAGATCTGACAGCGCGCGATCGACGCGTTTAGGGATTTCATCGCGCGGTATGGAGAAGTTCTCCAGCGCGAATAGGATTTCGTCCTCGACCATAGTTGTGACGAACTGGGATTCGACGTCCTGGAACACGCAGCCGACTGTTTTCGACATTTCGGCCACGGTTGAGGTAATGGTATCCAATCCCGCGACGTTAGCGGCGCCGAAGAACTCGCCGCGGCGCACATGCGGCACAATGCCGGAGAGAGTATGCATCAATGTAGTTTTGCCCGCGCCGGCGGGGCCGATCACGCCGACAAACTCGCCCGGAGCGATCGACAGGCAAACATCGTCCAGCGCGCGATCCGCCGAGCCCTCATAGCTAAACGATACATTCCGCAGTTCAATCATAGATTGCGCCGCCTTTTCGATAATATCAACGCGACAGCCTTGCAGGTTTCACTATCTTACAGGTTTCCCGCTATGTCGCGATAACCCGCCCTGCCGCTGCGGCGACAGAGGGAAACCCTCATCACCGCAGCGACAAAGGATCTCTTCTTACCCCTTTAGCCCTTGAAGCGCGAGCTTCAGCGGCACAGCCAGCGCCTGCACAATAATGGCGTTTATCGCGGCGGTACCAAATATGATCGTCATGAATACGCCCAGCGCAATCGGTGTAACATCGGCGCCCACATAAAACGCCAGATACATCACCGCTATGAATGAAAACCCTGAGCACAGCGTCGATATGAACGTCGCCGCAATCGGATGCAAATCAAACTTCTTTACCTTCATCGGCACGCGCAGCAGCAGTACCATCGCCGCCGCTCCAATCGCCTCGCTGACTATGTTGATATACGGCGTGCCCGGAAAAAATTGGCATATCACACCCGCCAGCACGCCAATAATCAACCCCTCAACCAGCGTCGGTTCTATCAGCATAATCGACAGACAATACATCGCGATAACGAAGTTAGGTTTCATGCCCGGTACGTTGACCGGGTTAACGGCCTTTAGCACAATCCCCGCCGCCAGCAAAACGCCCAGAAGTATCAAATTCCGGATGTTCTGCAGCCCTTTGCGCTGTGTCTGCGGTACGAAACGCTTTTCCGCAGTGGCACTGACCCCTTGAATGCCGTTCTGGGCGCCGCCTTGGGTCTTTTCCATAATTGGACGCTCCTTCGGGGAATAATCCCCATATTTTAGTAGGAGATGCGCCCGTTGGCGATGCGCTGAATCCGCTGCTTCCGCGGCTGGTACCGACTCAATAAAAAAACACACCCTACCCTATCAAAGGGCGGATGCTCCGCGGTACCACCTTTGTAACGCCGACCGCTACCCAATCCCCACGGATTCGACAGCAAGCCAAACGCCTCTCAGCAAGAATGCCAACACATTCTCCGTCCTTAACGCGGACTCACGTCTCCGATACTCCGACGCCGATCACACGCCGCCGTTTCCCTTCGCCCTCAGCGAACCATTATGCCACGCTGCGTTCCGCGCGTTTCCACCAATCCGCGCTCTCTGAAAGTCTGAGATTTTACCCCAAACTCCCGGGATTGTATGGGCTTCATCCCCATACCCCCCGGAGGCGCCCACAGGGCTTTACTCTCGCCTCGAAGGTTTCGATTTATGATATGCGTGGATTCTATCACGGCGCGCGATTCTTGTCAAGCGGGAAATATCGGTTTCCTTCAATTCGGAAATAAGCGCCAGGAGCGATCATGTGCTAAGCTAGAGCCAAGGCCACATCAAGGCGCGCACGCACATCGGCGCCGAGCGAAGCGTACAATTGCATTATTTTCAATAGGCTGTAGACAGCGAAGCTTTGCCCAACGCAGATGATTATGCCTACAGGCTCTACGTCATTGTATTTTTTAAGCGCAGCCGGGAGCGACTTTCCTGCCCAGCGCACGCCTTGCAGTGTGCTCGCAAACAGCTGAAAGTACAGGTACCCCACCAGCACAGCCATTATATGGAATGCGATCACAGGCAATTTCTTGCTCTTGAATGCCTCGATGTTCCATAAATCCTTGATCTGGCGGTAGTCTTCCTCTATCTCCGGGCGCAGCTCGTACGTGCTTATTAACCTTCGGGCGCTTACACCTATAGCTGTAGTCACAAAAACGTAATACTCATCCTTCTCCTTATCCCACACGACGCATCCCGTCAAATCTACATCTTTTCCTGGGTTGGCACTTTCGTAAAACATCCCAAGATTCTCCACTTGCGCTATCTTTTGTCCCTTCCGTTTTGGGTTCGGGTGCGACAGCCAGTGGTTTTGCTCTCGCGCTATCTTTACCGCCTCGTCGTATGCGCTCATACCTTTGCGCAGCGGAATATACACATCCACCCCACGGACGTTCTTCAGATCGTTGATCAATTCTCTATCGATGAACCCCCGATCCATCATCAATATATCGCCAGGTTTGAGAACCGGCGACGTGCGAACCATCTCTTCGCTCAATCTCAAATCATGTGTTCTTATACCGCCGAATCGTATTTCTTCGATAACCCCGCGATCGCCTATTACGCCTCGCAGACACGCGAGTTTGTATCCTCGCTGATATGTTCCATCGCTATCTTTGATAACTTCGGAGCCTTCATATTTATCGTTCTCTAGGTTAACTTCTATTTTTGTAGCATCAAGAATATGTATGTTCGCCTCCATTTTCATTGTCGGTAAAACATGCTTTTGCACGTAATCATTATAGCCTGCGATCCACTCATCGGCTTCGTATTTCCCAAGCAACGCACGGATACAACCTTCGTCCATGAGCCCCTTGCCCAGGTCGCGCTCTGTGTCCCACATACAATACCCTAATTCAGCTAACGTTTTCGCGCTGCGTATTGCGTAAGGTACATCCGTTAGGCTTGACGCTAACTTCATCTTCGCTGCAAACGCCAGCGTCAACACCATTCCAAATGGAATGGCGCGTCGCTCGCGATTGTCCTTTATATGCTTGCTCAACCCGTCGATAACGCCGTTTCGTTTCATGGACAACAATATTTCGTCTATTAAATTCGCTTCACTTGCGATTGCAGCGTCGATGTTCCCTGCGATTATCGCCTCTTTCACGACCTGTTGATCGTTCCGACTTATCATTATCATGCGCTCATCCTGCCTTTCTCAGCCTCCTTTCTACGTATTCGATGCTTCAGCCTAAATCCCTTCGCGTAATAAATTCTTTATATCTGTAACCACTCTGTTGCTTTTCTTGTTTCCGAACTGAAGGTAACGTTTATCGATCAATATTCACGATCAAGGGCGCGTAGAACGCTCTTGATCAAACAATCACACAACGCCGACGGAGGAACAGTTATGATCAACGCGAGAGACCTGGCCGCGAAGGCGGTCGAGAAGGTAACCGTGCCGCCGATACCCTACCTGCAGGGCG
>JAITDK010000078.1 GCA_031282605.1 Oscillospiraceae bacterium | reverse complement strand
CTGTCCCAGACCCTGCGAAGGGCTATCCGCCCTTTCGAATCCGGACCAGGCTTCGCCTGGACCATCGTGATACACATTCTACCGGCTTCGGATCGCCGGTTGTACCTGGATAGTCTGTTCCGTGGCGCAACCGGTTCCGCTTGCCCTCATCGCTCCCATAGACTCCCCTTAGCATAAAACTTATTCTCCCCGAAAGAGAGGCAAGGGCGTTCGTTAAAGAACGCTGATTTTAGTTTCGGGATAAGGGGAAGCTCGGGAGGAAACGCTGTGGCGACAGAAGGGGTTCCCCGTCGGCAAAGGGGAACCCGTCCACGTTACTCGTCGTCCTCGTAAAACTGCGCAGTGTTGATCTCGCGGCTCCTGCGCGCGCGCTGCTTCTTCGCGAAGTTGGCCGGATCCTCCGATTCCACCGAAACCGACGGTTCCGCCTTGGGACGCAGCGTCCCGGCGCGGCGTGTGAGCCGATATTGTCCCGCGCTGCCAGCCTCCGGATCAGGCTCGGCTACGTCAGCCTTGGCTTCGACAGGCTTGGCCTCGGCAACCGGCTCAGGCTCGATACGCGGTTCCTGCTTGCGTGGCGGCGGAGCATACCGTTCAGCCGCACGCGTTATGTCTCCCGTATCAATGCGGTGAGTGTCGTCCGGTTCCAGATACCGACCGGATACACCGCCGTCATTCAACGACGCAATCTCCGGTTCGATCATATCGTCTATATCATCTATGCCGCCTATGTCGTCGTAACCAGACAGCGCCTCTGGCGGCGCATACATGGAATCATCAAGCGGCGCGTACTGACTATTCTCAAGCTCGCCGCCCTCAGTACGGCTCCGCTTGCTGAACACCTTGGATAGCACGGGCAATGCAGCGGCCTTAGCCGCGCTCTTCGCCGTTCTGGTGTAATCGCGGCGCGGCGTGCGATCCAGGTGATCTATCACCTCGATGCCGGACGAGGAATGCGACCCTCCGACCGCGCGCACCGCCGGAACGCGCCTGCGATCCAGCATGAACATCGCGCCGACCCCACCCAGTATAACCACCAGCAGCCCGCCCAGCACCCACAGCAGAACCTGTCCGAACGAACCCGTACCCGGCTCATCTAAATCCTCGACGATAAGCGCCGGCGTTGGCGTCGGCACCGGGGTAGGCGTGGGCGTCATAGTGGGCGTCGGGCTGGGCGTGGGCTTGGGCGCCTGATATACTATCACGGTCTCGTTGGAATTGAACGTCTGTGATACGCCCAGGCTATTCTTCGCCGCGGCGTCGAACCGGAACCTGCCGCCCATGAACAGCGTGAACTCCTTCGCGCGCACATCCGATTCGCCGGGTTTCAGCTGCGGAATCGTATAGACCTTCTTCTCTGCCGCCGACACGATTATCTCGTTTGCGATCTCCTCGCCCGTATTACGCACGGTGATGACGAATATCGCCGTGGCCGGATCTGTGTATATCACGTCGCGATCCGCCTCGATCGATATCTCCAGGCTTACCGGCTTCGCGTCCTCGCGGGTATGCACCGTAATTTCATTTGAGGAAAGCGTCAGCGGATTCCCGTTCGCGTCGACGCCCGTTATGTCGAATTTATACGTGCCTGGTGCGGAAACCTTTATCGACTTGGTTTCCTTGTACGTCTTCTTCGCGCCGAGGCTGATGTTCTGCGCGATCACGCCCAGCGTCGCGTCCGATATCTTTATCTCCTTGTAAGCGACGCTGCCGCCGTTCTTTATCTCGCACACCAGGTTGACCGAATCACCTCGGTTCACGACGTCCTTGGACGCTGTGAGCGTGGCCGTGATATCTATCTTGGTCGGCGTGATGGTGATTACCTTTTGCACCGTGCCCGACACGGATTTATCCAACCCTTCGGGGGTATAGTATATCGTGGGCTGCGAAGATACGGTGGCCGCGCCCATCGTGAATGAAAAGGATTTAGTGATCTTAGCGCCGACGATCAGGCTGTCGGTGAACAGATCCTCCTTCTTGATCCCGACGCCCTTGTCCTCTATATACAGGTTCAGCAGATTCACGTCGCCTGTATTCTCGAATGAATACTCCATCGTGACGGTCTGCCCCTCCTCGGGACTGGCGGGGGTATACGAACGCTGCACATTCAGCTTGTGGTTGACTGGTTTGTTGTATGTGAAGCGCGCGGTGACGTTTGTGGTGGCGTTCTGCGCCTGACCGTCGACGATGCGCGGATACTGCAACTTGTACGTGATCGAGCCTGCGGCCAGCTGATCCTGCGTGATGTACCATTCACCGGTCCAGGCGCGCTGTTCGCCCATTGCCAGCTGCATCGAACCTCCGGATCCGAACGTGGACACGCGTTCGTTCGCCGGATCGTACAGCACCAGCGCGCCGGGCAGTTCGTCATCGCCGATGTTTTGAACGTTTATACTGACTTGCACGCTCTGCGGCCCTGTCAGCGTCATCGGCTGTATCTCGATATGCGCCGATACGGGATTGGCGTTCCCGCTGTTCTCGGCCGCGTGCGCGCCCGCGACCATCGCCGGGACGCCGCACAGCGCGCCCAGCAATCCCGACGCCGCCAATGCCAGCGTCAGCGCGAGCGCAATGCGGAAACGATTCAGCCTTCCGCCAGTGCCAAAGCTCCTATGGTAAAGACTCATGTCAACTTCCCCTCGCATATGGGTCTGCGGGCAATGCCCGAGGCGAACCATCGGACACGCCTCAAGTTTACTGGACACCGATATAACGAATCACACGCTGTGAAACCGTCCCAGCGCAAGTAATTTACCTATAAAAATCAAGAATCGCTATGCCTTTTCACAACCAGCCCGGTCAAAATAGATTAAAATGGCGTTTCCTCTTCCACAACCTCCACTTTTTCCCTTGAAAAAAGGTCGAACGCCTGCTGTTGAATGTCGGGTTTAGGCCGGGGCGCGGGTGCGTTTGAACCCGACTCAATAACGAGTCTCAGCCGCGCGCCGAACGCCCGCTCTATAGAATCCTCAACAATCTTGACGTTTTCCGGTTTCTTTACGTAATCGGCGTGTATCGCCTTGTCCGGCGCGAACACGACGCGCACGGCGCCGCCACCAATCCCCGCGAATAATCCCTGGCGCAATTGCGCCATCAACGGCGGCTTGGAACGCGTCAGCATTTCGATGACTTTTGCCCACAGCTTTTTAGGATCGTCGGCGATGGGGGAAGGCGGCGCACTCGCGGTGGGTTCGGTTGACTTAGGGGACGACGACGCGGCGGATTCGGCTGATTTGGGCGATAACGACGCGGTCGACCTGCGCGTATCGGCTGCATTGCCGGAATTTGACTCGGCATTCTGTGCGGCCGTTGTTGGAGCGGCCTGCCTTTCTGCGTCGCCGACCATACCGTTCGCGGCCCCTTTGGCGGTCAGTTCGGCCAGCTTTCGCTCCAGCGCGTCAATTCTCGCAGCCATCTCTTCCAGCCGCAGCGCGTCCTCAGGCACGCACGAGCGCATGACGGCGGTCTCCAGCGTCAGGC
>JAITDK010000070.1 GCA_031282605.1 Oscillospiraceae bacterium | reverse complement strand
GGTAACGACGCCGATCGTCAAGCACCCCAGATCGCGGGCGATCTCGGCCACAATCGGAGCCGCGCCGGTACCTGTGCCGCCGCCCATGCCCGCCGTGACGAACACCAGGTCGCTATTCTTCAGCGCCTGGGCTATCTCCTCGCGGCTCTCCTCGGCGGCGCGCCGACCAATGTCTGGAATCGCGCCGGCGCCCAGACCCTTGGTGAGTTTCTCGCCAATTTGGATTTTCGTCTGCGCGCGCGACAGGTTGAGCGCCTGTTTGTCAGTGTTCACCGCGATGAACTCGACGCCGCGCAATCCCGCCTCGACCATGCGGTTGACGGCGTTGTTGCCCGCGCCGCCGCAGCCCACCACGCGAATTGAAGCAAACCCGGTCTCTTCCATCTCGAATTCCAGTGCCATGGTTCGATCCCCCTCAAATATGCTTAGCGAGTAAGCACTGCCGTTTATCACCGTTATGCCGACTAACCGCAACCGACTACCGCTTAAAGAACCCTTTCAGCGACGACCGCGCTCGATCGAACAGCCCGCCGCTCTCCTCCTGCTGCTCGATCGTCTCGAACACCAGGTCGATCAGTCCCAGCGCGCTGGAATATATCGGGCTGTTGAGTTTGGCCGCCTTGGGCGCTGGCTGGCGGATGGGCTTCTCCAGCTGGCGGGAGAGATACTCTCGCCCGCCGCGCATCATCGCCACCCCGCCGCCGGTCAGGTATATGTTGCTCCAGCCGCCCAGGCGCACGCCGCTTTGATCCAGCGTATCGCGAATGGCCTCGGCGATCTCATCCACGCGAGGCTCCAGCACGCGCGCAACGTCCTCCCTCGCGAACGACTGCGCGCGACCCGTGTCGCTGACAGCCTCGATCACCTCGCCCGCGCCCTGGCCGAAGCTGTATCCCCGTTTCACCTGCTCGGCCATCGTCATGGGCAGCTCCAGTCCGTAAGTCAGATCGACTGTGATATGCGCGCCGCCCATCGGTATCACCTTGTGGAACACGAGCGCGTCGCCCTCGACGGCCATGACCTCCATGCTAAGGTAGCCGATGTCGATCAGCACGCTCGTGCGATCGCGATCCTCCTGGGGCAGAAACAGCAGCGCCTCGCCCATCGGGGAGGAGAAGAAGCCCGCTACATCCAGGTTCATTTTCTCCATCCGCCGCGTAATATCCTTCAAAAAGAACTCGTCTGTCACCACAAACGAGACCAAAGCGCGGAGAACCCCGCCCTTCAGCCCCACCGGCTCCATCGTTTTCTTACCCTCGTCGACCATGAACCACGCCGGGCTTCTGTGGATCATCACCCCGCGCACGGGTTGTATCTCCTGGTCGGCCATCTGGAACACGCGCTCTATATCCGCCGGTGTGACGTGCGGATCCAATCCCTGCAGCTGGAGCTGGATCTCGGTTACGTATACCCGGCAGAACTCGCCCGGCACGCCTACATGGATCTCGCGTATGCGCCGGTGCGACTGCGCCTCCGCCTGGCGTATGGATTTGCCTATCGCCTCGTCCACCAGTTCGGGCACATTCCAGTATCCTTCCGTAAACCCGTCGTAGGAGGCGACGCCAGCGCCAATAATGTCGCAGCGGTGATAACCGCTGGACTCCGCCACGAGCGTTACCACTTTGGATGTGCCAAAGTCGATCGCCGCCGCCATGCTCTTCACGCCAGGCCCCCTCCTCTAGTCAAACCGACCGTTCCGGCTGTACACAACCGAATCAACCGTGTCTCTCATTGCTGTATTGTACCCTTTCCTTGCCTCATTTGCAAGGTAGGATTATCCAAATCTCCATTATTTTACCATATAAACGCACACACTAGCGAATAACTTCCCGACAAAACGCGCCGCGCATCGAATAACATCCCGACCGTTGGTCTTGTTTTTCGACGAGGTTCGCGCACTAGACCGATCGTCGGTACCATGCAGACCGACGGTCCATCCGTCTTCGCGGGACTGACGCGACTGTCATCGCGACGACATCCGTCTGTAGTCTGCCTTATTACCCGCCGTTACATCCAGCAGACCATCGCGCACGCCTTCTTTGGCCAGTTCCGGCAGCACCGCGCGCATTATGGCGATCTTTTCAGGCAGACGATCGTCCATCCGACCAAGCATCACCTTAATCCCGCTTAGTGTTACTAAAAACAGATTGTCCAATTCCTTCACATTCAATTCCGATATTGTGCCGAGCGCGTCCTGTGATTTTAACACGTTCAGGATTGCGAACGCGGCGCGCGTCGATTCCGGCGCGTTATCGCCCGATAGATTCGAACCTACGCGAGCGAGCGAATCCGGGATATCGGCGTTGGATACATACGTCAGTTCCGGCGGTGCGCCCGTCTGGCTGGCCAGCGACATCACGTTTCCGTCGAAATCGACGATGAGCGAATCGCCGCCGACGCGCGGGATTATCGCGGCCGGATATCGCGTCTCGACCTTTATCACAACGCGCGACGGGTATTCGCGCGACAGACCCAGCATCCTTATATAAGGATTCGACTCTACGTTCGCCTTTACCTTGTCCGAATCCAATGAAAGCATACTTTGCCCGAATTTTAGCCCCGATAATCGGATGATCTCCTGGCTGGACAGCGTATCGTTTCCCTCGACCAGAATCGACCCGACCACGAACAGCGTGCTCGACGCCACCCACGATCCGATCAGCGCCAGGCTTAGCAGCGTTATCGCCGCGATCCAGCCGGGCTTGGTTATCCCGCGCGCCTTCTTTTCAACTTGCATCCCTGTTTGCATTAGTATATTCTCCTCTTCCTCTGTTGTAGTTACGCGCCGCCGCGGTTTATTCCGACGTCCTGATCGCCCTCGCGCCCAGCGACCGCAATGTCGCCTCCAACGACTCGTAACCGCGATCTATCTGGCCGATCTGTGTAACCTCCGTCGTGCCCTCCGCGGCCAAGGCCGCTATCATCATGGCGGCTCCGGCGCGGAGATCATGCGCCTTTACACGCGCTCCATGCAGCCTCTGAACACCGCGCACCACGGCCATGCGATCGCTCAGCGTAATGTCGGCGCCCATATTCATTAAATCGTGCGCGTGCTGGAACCGGCTCTCGAACACCGTTTCCATAAGTACGCTGGAACCGTCCGCGACTGTCGCCAGCGCGAACATAGGCGCCTGCATATCCGTGGGGAATCCCGGATGCGGCTGGGTTTGAATCTTTCCGAAAGAGCGCAGGCGTCTCGGCGCGCGCAGCCGCAGCGTATCCTGACCGTCCTGTACGTCGCAGCCCATATCGCGCAGCTTGGCGATCTGCGCGACCATGTCTGAGGCGGGCGCGTTGGTCAGATATAGATCCCCGCCCGTGATCGCCGCCGCCGCGAGCATGGTTCCGGCTACAATGCGATCGGGGATGGGCTTGTATGTAACGCCGTGCATACGCTTCACGCCCTGTATGGTCACGATCTGCCGCCCCGCGCCGCTTACCTTCGCCCCGCACGCGTTCATGAACCGCGCCAGATCGACGATCTCCGGTTCACGCGCCGCGTTATGTATGATGGTCTTGCCAGGCAGCATGGCGGCGGTCATCATGATGTTCTCGGTCGCGCCCACGCTGGGATAGTCGAAATGGATCTCCGCGCCGCGCATGGATCCGCCATCGCAGTGCAGACGGCCCCCGCTCTCGTCGATAACCACCCCCAGCGCGCGCAGTCCGCGCTCATGCAGGTCTATCGGACGCAATCCAATCTCGCACCCGCCAGGATAACCGAACGTCACCCGGCGCGAGCGCGCCAGCATCGGCCCGACAAGGAACACGCTTGCCCGCAGGGTCTTCTCCAACCGTTCCGGCAGCTCCTCGGTTAGCTTGCCCTTCGCGCGCACCGTCACCGCTTTTTTCTCTCGAACGACATCCGCGCCGATACTGCGCAGGATCTCGATCATATTCGCAACGTCCTCGATCTCGGGCACGTCGAGCAGCGTCACCGGTTCCTCAGTCATCACGCACGCGGCTAATATGGGCAGCACCGAGTTTTTCGCGCTGTCTATTTTGACCTCGCCGCTCAGGCGCGATCCGCCCTGTATCCGGAATATCTGCACGTTCCATACCTCCCATGCATTGCCTACCCATTACACGGTATGCGCACGAGGGCTTCGCGTGAAAGACATGCCGGATACAGCGTCGTATTAACGCATAAACGGCTACACAACAACCATCTCATTGCTCCTGGATATGTTAAGCAATATCCCGATCGCGGCCATGAATATCATGATCGACGTGCCGCCAGCGCTGAAGAACGGCAGCGGTAGGCCGGTTGTGGGGAGCAGGCCGATCACTACGCCCATGTTAAGGAGTGCCTGGATACCGATCATCATTGTGATGCCGGACGCGAGCAGGGATCCGAACTTATCCTGGCAGTTCAGGGCGACACGCATCCCGGCGAATATGAACGCCAGGTATAGCGCGACGACCACTATGCAGCCCAGAAGCCCGAAGTCCTCACCGACGATGGCGAATATGAAGTCGCTTTCAGGGTACGGCAGGTAGGCCATTTTCTGGCGGCCTTGACCCAAACCCATACCAAACAGCCCCCCCGAGCCGAACGCTATCAGGGACTGCGCGAGTTGGTAGCCTTCGTCCTGCATCATGGCGAATGGATCGCGGAAGGAGAGAAGGCGGTCGCGGCGGTATGGTTCACTCCAGGCGTAGAAGATGCCTACGACCGCGCCGGCAATGCCGAGCAGGCCGAGATGCCTGAATTTGGCGCCGGCGATATATATCATTATAATGCTGACTATTATGATGCTGCCCGCGGTGGAAAGGTTGGGCTGCTCAAGGATGAGGAGGAACGCGGCGCCAGGGACGATAAGCACGGGGACTATGCCTCGGAAGAAGCGCATGATGTTGTCGCCGATGCGGGTTAGCGCGTGAGCCATATATAGGACAATGGCGAACTTGGCGAACTCGCTGGGCTGGAAACTGATCCCGGCGACGAGGATCCAGCGGCGGGATCCATTCATCCTCGAGCCAATGCCGGGGACTAGGACAAGGATGAGAAGGACTGCGGCCGCAACTAACATGGAAACAACGACCCAGGTTTTACGCCAGAAGTTATAGTCGATGCGGGAAAGGACGAACATAGCGGACGAACCGACAATGATGCCGAAAAGCTGTTGCTTGACCTTAGTGAGCGCGTCGCCCTGATCCTGGAAAACGTAGTAAGACGCGCTGAAAAGGACGACTAACCCGGCCATAAGCAGCAAGGCAAGGGCAAGAAGGACACCTTTATCGACAGGTTTGAGGCGCGGTTCAATACCAGGCATAGGCGCCAGTCGGCGATCCTGCCAGCGGCGCGACTGTTTCCGCGATTTCAAAGAGCCAACCTGCGTCATAGCGTCCTCCTATCAGTAAGAACGAGGGGATAGTTCGCGGCATGGGGCGTTGCTGGGATCTGTGACTTGCGCGGCGTTAAGGATGGCGTTAAGGATGGCGTTAAGGATAATGAGAGTTTTGCCTTGCGCAACGTAATACTCGGCTGTACGCTGCGGCGGGACGCTGTTCGATCTGCGGATCGAATGCGCTTTAAATTACTGGCGCCCCGCCACTATGGCGTGAGATGTCAACTGCCCTCTAGCATTTTTACCGGCGGGGCGCGGGAGTAAAGGCTTCGATTTCACCGATGATAATTGACACGATGCGTTGGGGAACGCCCCCCTTCCCCCCGACGGGGGGTGAAACGGGGGTTGCGGGACTCTGTCCCGGACCCTGCGAAGGGCTATCCGCCCTTTCGAATCCTGACCAGGCTTCGCCTGGACCATCGTGATACACATTCTACCGGCTTCGGATCGCCGGTTGTACCTGGATAGTCTGTTCCGGAACGCAACCCGTTCCCCCCGTTCCCTCGTTCCAAGCCCCGGGGGAGGTCGGGAGGGGGTCGTGAGACCCCTTCCCGAA
>JAITDK010000035.1 GCA_031282605.1 Oscillospiraceae bacterium | reverse complement strand
GCCCTCTTGCACGAGAGCTGGATGAGGCTGTCGCGCCGCTTACGCGCGGTCGGCAGCTCGGCGAATTCATCCAGCGCGTCTATAACCGCGCGGATCAATTCCGGCGCCGGCGCGCCCATCACCATCGGAACCGACGTGACCCGGATCGCGCGTTCGCCGAACGGTTCCACCGTGAAACCCGCCTGCGCGACTACAGCTGCGTGAGCCTCGATAAGCGCGGCTTCGCGATGAGACAGCTCTACCGTCAGCGGCGACAGCATCGGCTGCGACGCGCTGCCCGTATCCAGCGCGGCCATAAACCTATCGTACAAGAACCGCTCGTGCGCGGCATGTTGATCGATCAGGAACAGCGCCTCGCCCTGCTCGACGAGGATGTATTGGTTGAACGCCGCGCCGAAGACGCGGAACGGTCGGCAGGCTTCGGTTTCGGCGCGTTCGTCTACCAGCGATTGCTGCTCGGTTTCGATAACAGCGGGCTTGATCGACGTATCCGGCACGGCGGAGTCGCGCGCCTTGTCGGTCAGCGGCGTGGACGGGTCATCCTCGACGACGCCGCCGCGCGGCTGGACGGGCGTAATCGCCGACGAAACAATCGGAGACGATTGACTAACATTGTCCGACGCCGGCTGCGCGGAGCTATCGCGCAGCGTTCCAGCCGTGTCAATCGGCGCGGGTTCAATCAGCTTAGAGTTACCTGCGAACGGCGATTCAACGGCCATCGCGCTAACCGAAACCGCCGCCGATTCACTCCGCCTTAACGCGTCCGCGACAAGATCGACGATCCCCTCGCATATCGCGCGTTCGTCGCCGAAGCGCACCTCCAGTTTGTTCGGATGAACATTCACGTCGACGGCGGCGTAATCCATCGTCAGCCAGAGTGCGAATATGGGCGAGCGGCCTATCAGGACGCGCTCGCGGCACGCCAGTTCGACGGCGTCGGACAGCGCGGACGCGCGCACCGCCCGTCGATTCAGGAACAACCATTGCTGCGCGCGGCCATACCGCGCGTCCTCACCCACGCCGACAAACCCCTCTACCACACATCCAGCCGCTATGCCCTTGACGGGTATCATCCGCTCCGATGTTTCCAGCCCCCACGCCGCGGCCAGCGCCCCGCGCGCGCTGCCATCGCCGGCGCTGCGGAACGTCTGGCGGCCTTGATTGATCAATCGGACGGATACGTCCGGCCACGCCGCCGCCAGCTTGATTATCCAATCCGTCGCGTAAGCCGTCTCGACGATGGGTTTCTTGAGGAATTTGCGGCGCGCGGGTACGTTATAGAATATATCCTTTACGACGACCGTCGTACCCTCAGGGCTGGCCGCGTCCCTCACCGCCTCAATGCGCCCGCCTTCCACGACGATGGCCGCGCCCGAATCCTCGCCGCGCGTCCGCGAGGTCAGCGTCACCTTGGACACCGCCGCGATAGACGCCAGCGCCTCGCCCCTGAACCCCATCGTCGCGATGCCGGTCAAGTCCTCCGCCGCGCGCAGCTTGCTTGTCGCCGAACGCGCGAACGCCAGCGCCAATTCCTCACGCGGGATGCCCACGCCGTTGTCGGTCACGCGGAAGTATGACAGCCCGCCGTCGCGCAGTTCGACCGTGATACCGCGTGCCGCCGCATCCAGGCTGTTCTCGACCAGTTCCTTTATCGCCAGCGCGGGACGCTCGACGACCTCGCCCGCCGCGATCAGGTTGACAACCGCGGGGTCGAGGGGACGTATCCTATTCATGTGCGTATCCTGTTTATACTATCCATTTAAAATATCCTATTCAAAGCGCCCTATTCGCTTATTCAAACATTCTTCGCCCGCTCGTGTATCTTAAAGAGCGTGTTCAACGCCTCTATCGGGTTCATCGACATGACGTCCAGAGCGCGCAGATCGTCTATCAGCGCAGCGCGTTCGGACTCGCCTATGGCCAGCTGGCTGCGCGCCTGCGTTTTGTTTTTCTCCAGGATGCTCCTGCCTATACCCGCTCCGCCATGATTGGCCGCCTCTATCCGCGCGAGTATCGCGGTCGCGCGCATCACGACGGGCCGGGGCAGTCCGGCCAGCCGCGCGACGTGTATGCCGAAGCTCTTGTCCGCGCCGCCGCGCTCTATCCTGCGCAGGAACAAGATATGCTCCCCCTGCTCCTTCACGCTGACAGAGTAGTTAACCACGCCGGGCAACTGTCCCTCAAGCTCGCTCAACTCGTGATAATGGGTCGCGAACAGCGTCTTCGCGCCTATCTTCTCCGCGACGTATTCGGTTATCGCCCACGCTATCGACAATCCGTCAAACGTGGACGTGCCGCGTCCTATCTCGTCCAGCAGTATCAGCGAACGGTTCGTCGCGGCCTTGAGTATCGACGCGGACTCGCTCATCTCTACCAGGAACGTCGATTGTCCGGAGGCCAGATCATCCGAAGCGCCCACGCGGGTGAACAGCCGATCCACTATGCACAGATCGGCCGCTCTCGCCGGAACAAAGCCTCCCATCTGCGCCATCAGCACAATCAACGCGACCTGGCGCATGTACGTGCTCTTGCCCGCCATATTGGGTCCGGTCAGTATCTGCACGCGGCTGTCGTTATCCAGGTGGGTATCGTTGGGTATAAACAGCTCGTCCTTGAGCATCGTCTCCACGACCGGATGACGTCCGTCCTTGATGTCGATTACGCCATTATCATTAAAGGTCGGGCGGACATAATCCCTCCTCACCGCGACGGACGCCAGCGAACACAGCGCGTCCAGCCGAGCCAGCGCCTCAGCGCAGCCGCGCATCCTCGCCGTATGCCCGGCTATCCAATCCACCAGCGCACCGAACAGCTCCTGTTCCAGCCTGATAGACTTATCCTTCGCGCCGATGATCGTCTCCTCCATGCGCGTCAGTTCGGGCGTTGTGAACCGCTCGCTGCCCGTCAGCGTCTGGCGGCGGATGTAGCGGTCTGGCGCGCGCTCCGCCTGACCCTTGCTGATCTCTATCACGTAACCGTACACACGGTTATATATGATCTTCAGGGTTTTGACGCCCGTTGCCTGACGCTCGCGCGATTCTAGATCCGCTATCCAATGCCGCCCGTCCTCGGACGCCTTGCGCAGCGTATCCAATTCCTCGTTATATCCGGCCTTGATGAACCCGCCGTCCGCATGGGTGGGAGGCGGGTTTGGGTCGATCATACGATCCAGCAGCGCGCACAAGTCCGCCATCGAATCCAGCGCGTTGATTATATCCGTCAGCACGACGGGCGGCACGCCGGACTCGCCTGAACCCAGCGCCTCGGCCATCGCGCGCACGCCCGGTATCTGCGCGAACGCGGCGCGCAGCGCAAGCGCGTCCCTCGCGGTGAACGACCTGTACGACACCTTGCACAGCAGCCGCTCAAGATCGGCGATCCCCTTCAGCCGCTGCGTGATTCCGCCCAGGCGGGGCGTGTCGGCGGCCAGCAAGGCGACCGCGTCCAGGCGCGGCTCGATTCGCGCGCGCACAGCCATCGGACGCTCCACCCACTGCCTCAGCATCCGCGCGCCCATGGCGGTGCGCGTGTCGTTGAGCAGGTGGAACAGCGTGCCGCCGCCCTTTTGGCCGCGCATGGTTTCGGTCAGCTCCAGGTTGCGCCGGGCGACGCGATCCAATCCCATCTCACCCGAACGCTCGCTGACGATCAAGCCTGTTATATGCGTCATAGCGGTACGCTGGGTTTCGTTCAGGTATGATAACAGCCCGCCGGCCGCGCGCGTCGCCATGGGCAGCGCTGCCAGTCCCAGCGATTCAAGCGTGACGCCGGCCAGGGCTTGCTCGCCGACCATATCGGGGTCTGTTCGAACCGAATTGATTGTGTCAACCGAGTTGAAGTGCGCCAGTATCGTCTTGCGCGCCGCGGTCAAGGCGAACGCCTCGTCCGCGTAACGCTCAATCCCCGCGCCGATCTGACGTATGCCCAGCCCGTCCAGCGTCTCTTGAGTGAGAGCGTCGGCGATTATCTCGGCGGGCGCTATCGACGCGACCGTGTCGGCCAGCTCGCCCACGGATTCCAGCTCCAGTACGCGGAACTCGCCCGCGCTCACATCGACCCACGCCAGCCCGGCGCGCTTCTTGAACGCGGACATAGACAGAAGGTACCGGCTTTGACCTGTGTCCGGCGGCTCCTGATCGATGTTGGTGCCTGGGGTGACGATGCGCACGACCTCGCGTTCGACTAAGCCGCGCGACTGCGCCGGGTCGCCCATCTGCTCACATATCGCCACCCTGTGTCCGAGCGACACCAATCGGTTGATGTATGCCGACGCGCTGTGATGCGGAACGCCGCACATAGGCGCGCGAACACCGTCGCCAGCATCGCGTCCCGTCAGCGTCAGGTTCAGCAGCGCGGACACCTTCTCCGCGTCCTCGAAGAACATTTCGTAAAAGTCTCCGAGCCGGAAGAACACGATTGTATCCGGGTACCGCCTCTTCAGCCCCAGATACTGCTGCATCATGGGCGAGTAGGCAGCCATGTCAGCCCTCGGCCCCGCCGCATCCGGGGCATCCCGCGCAGCCGCCGGAGCATCCCGCGCAGCCCGACGCCTCGTCGCCGCCCGTACTGCCTGTTACCATGAAGCTCAGCACCTGGTTCACCTGCCGGATCAATCCGGCGAAGGCCTCGCGCGCTTCTTGGCGGCGCGAAACCTGGGGCAGGCTCGACAGCGTTTCCTGCAGATCCTCGATACGCTTCGCGAACATCTCAACGACGGCGCTGTCAGCGTCCGGCGCTTCCATCAGGTCGGTCAGCGCGAGACGGTTGGCGTTCAGCTGCGCCATCATCTCCGACACCGCCGGGTCCGCGTCTACGGCCTCCTCGGCCTCGCGCATATCAAGGTATATCCGCGTGTCCGCCAGCGCCTCGCCCAGTGCCTGCGTGCGGCGGAATACCTCGTTTATCTCCGTCATATCGATTCCTCCACTCAAGTCTTGTCCGTTTTCAGCGAGAAGCCGTTACGCGATCGTCTAACGGCGTTCCCCGAAGCGTATTGTGCCCCGCCGATGTAATCCTAACGGGCACGAACCGCCCTATCATTTCCTCGCCGCCAGGCAGCGTTACGCCCATGCCGCGCTCCACCTTGCCCGACACATAACCGGAACCCCGCCGCGCCGCTTCATCCACCAGTACGATATGTTCCGAGCCGATCAGCCCGGCAAACACACTCGCCGTCCGCGCCTCCTGCGCCGCGATCAGCCGCGCGATCCTCTCGCGCGACACACCCTCCGGTACACGATCCGGCAGCGCCGCCGCAGGCGTACCCGTCCTGGGCGAGTATACGAACGTATAAGCGGCGTCGAACCGCGCCTCCTCCGCCAAGACCAGCGTATCCTCGAAATCCGATTCCGTCTCGCCCGGAAAACCTACGATCAAGTCCGTTGTGATCCCGACATCCGGCACAGCCTCGCGCAGCCTGGCTACCCTCTCCAGGTAGCGCGCGCGTGTGTGGCGCCGATTCATCAGCGCGAGTATCCGGTCGCTGCCGGACTGCGCGGGCAGATGGATATGATTGCACACCGCCGGAACCGCGGCCATCGTGTCGATCAGCTCGTCGGACAGATCCTTTGGATGGGACGTCATGAACCGCACCCGCGGCGCGCCCAGACCCGCGACGACCCGCAGGAGCGACGCAAACGTCGCTCCGCCCTCCACGCCGGCGCCGTATGAGTTGACATTCTGCCCTAGCAGCGTTATTTCCTTTACGCCGCTCGCCAGCAGCGCCTCGCATTCGCGCCGTATCTCGTCCATCGGGCGGGAGCGTTCGCGGCCTCTCACATACGGCACTATGCAGTAGCTGCACATGTTGTCGCAGCCGCGCATCGCTATCACAAACGCCTTGTGGCTATGCTCGCGCGCGCCGCCGATACCTTCCGCGATATCCTCCGTCCCGACGGCCTGTTCCCATATGTCCGCGACGGGCTGACGCTCGTCAAGCGCGCGTAGCAGGTATTCGGGCAGCCGCTTAATATTGTGGGTGCCGAACACTATGTCCGCGCCGGGAAACGTCCGCCCCGCGCCGCCGCCCGACTCCTGCGCCATGCACCCGCACACCGCGATCATCATCTCAGGCCTGGAGCGTTTCTCATGCGCCGCGCGCAGTATGTTGCCCAGCGCGCGCCGCTCGGCGTTGTCGCGGACGCAGCATGTGTTGAATAGAATGAACTCCGCGTCCGCGCGATCGGCCTGGGTCAAGCCGCACGCCGTCAGCAGCCGCGCGATAGTCTCGCCGTCGCGGGCGTTCATCTGGCAGCCGTATGTGACAACGGCGAACGTGCGCGGCTTATCGTCCCGCTTGCGGACGTTATCAATGATGGTTTCGATAATGGCGTCACTCACCGCAGTCACCGCCGTCACTTATAGGCACGCGGCCTTCGCCATGGCATGTCGGGCATTCTTTCGTGAGCAGCGTCCGCAGCGGCGCGTCGGACTTCTTGCGGGTCAATTCAAGCAGGCCGCGCCGCGTGAATCCCTCCACCCTCACCCGCCCGCGATCGGCGCGCGCGCACTCGACGAAGCATTCGCGCAGCGTCTCCCTGTCCTCCTCAAATCGCATATCGATGAAGTCGATCAGTATCACGCCGCCGATGTCGCGCAGGCGCAGCTGGCGGGCGATCTCGCGAGCGGCGATGCGGTTGACGTTCAGCACGCTGTCGCGTTCGGTGCGCAGGCGCGAGTCGCGGCCGGAGTTCACGTCCACGGCGGTAAGCGTCTCGCACGGCTCGAACAGCAGGAACGCGCCGCCGTTCAGCTCCACGCGCCGCGCCAGCAGGCTGCCGATATCCCGCTTGACGTTATATCGATCGAACAGCGGCGGCGAACCCGTATCCAGCCTGACCGCGTCGATCCGCTCAGGCGCGAACCGCTCGAACGCGGAACGCAGCGCGCTGAATAACCCTTCGTCGTCCACGACGCACATCTTCAGCCGCGAGTCGGTCAGATCGCGCGCGACGCGTATCGTTATGTCGTCGTTCGCGTACAGCCGAGCCGGGGGCTTCGCGTGCTTCGCGCGGGTCTGGATGTCGCGCCACAACGCCGTCGTTTCCTCTACGTCGCGAAGTATCGCCTCGTCGGTCTCGTTTTCGGCGGCGGTGCGGAGTATCCAGCCTATCCCGTCACGCTTATGCGCCTCGCCCAGCGCGCGCAGCCTTGCCCGCGTATCCTCGTCGACGATCTTTCTGGACACGCCGACCGTATCGAACGACGGCATCAGCGCGACAAACCGTCCCGGCAGCACGACGGCCCGCGATACTCGCGCGCCCTTGCCGGGATCGGGTTCGCGTATAACTTGCACAAGGATGTGTTCGCCCGGCGCGGGGTATGACGTAGGGGCATTGCGCCTCGCGCGCGGTTCGACGTCCGGCGGCGGCTGGTCGCTTAGCGGCAGCAGTGCGCCGTGATCCGCGCCTATATCCACGAACACCGCGCCTAGGCTGGGCGCGCGGTTGATCACCTGGCCCAGGTAGATGCTCGACGCAAGCCTCCGATCGCTCTCCCGCGCCAGGATATATTCGGCCAACCGCCCGTCTTCGACGATGGCCAGCCGGATGTCGCCGCCAGATTTATGAAGCAGCAGAACGCGTTCCGCCGGCAGTGTGGATGGAATCATTGTACCTCCTGAAGCTCAGCAGTATATAAGCGGCATAGCCGATCCCCTATTCTCCCCGAACAGCCTTGCCCGCTCTATCAGCAGATCAGGCTCGTCCACGCCCGCGAAGCTTGCCAGCGTCCGCATCAGCAGGTCAGGCTTGAGCGTCTCCCGCTCGGTGAACGATACCCGCGCGTGGAAGGCCGACAACGCATCGATATATTTCAACTCGTGCAGCATGGGTCGGATATCCACCTGCGTCGAGCCGCTCTTGGATACCCGGACGGCTGGGATTGACTCGCGATCGAGGAACGCAGGGATAGCGCTGGCTAACGAACGCGCGTCGTCCGCGCGGATGATGTATGAAGCCGTGCGCAGCATGGCCATCAACTTGGGGTGATTGTCGTCGACGGCACGCGCGCGCACGGGCGGCAGTCCCGGCGGCAGCGCGGTATGCAGCGCGGTCAGGCAAGCATCCTCGGAGAGCTGGCGTTCAAACGTGACGTCGGCCAGCTCCTCGCGCCCCGACTGTCCGACGGGCAGCGGCGAGGCGAAGGATATAAGCATGTGCGGATTAAACCCCTGCGAGTATGCGACGGGCAGGTCGGCTCGCCTTAGCGCGCGCTGCATCACCCGCAGCAAGTCCAGATGCCCTATGTGGCGCAAGGCGAACGTCTTCTCAAACGCTATGAACATACGCACGCGCGCACCTCCCCCCGACGCTCATCCCGCATCCTTGACACCCGCTTTCGCGGCAGTCCGCAGTCACGTCGGCGGAGAGCGCGCGATGATACTCCTCTATCAGGAACGCCTTGGATATACCCGCGTCGATCCTGTCCCAGGGCAACTGTTCGTTAAACTCACGCACTCGGTTGGCGTAATACGCGGGATCAACGCCCGTTTCCTCGAACGCCTTATCCCACAATTCAGGATGGAACTGTTCCGTCCATCCGTCGAAGCGGCAGCCGCCGCGCCACGCCGCTTCCAGCACGTCGCCCATGCGCCGATCACCGCGGGCGAAGCATGCCTCGAGCCGCGACAGCCGCGGCTCATGCCAGTGCAGTTTAACGGCGCGCGGGAGCTTCTGCTGGATCATGTGAGTCTTTTGCTTAATAACGTCGATGGAATCCTGCGCGACCCACTGAAACGGTGTGAACGCCTTTGGCACGAACGGCGCGACGCTTAACGACACGTGCAGTCTCCTGTTCCCGCCCGTCTCGCGCAGCATACGGTAGATCATCTCCGGGATGCCGATGACATCCTCGTCGGTCTCGGTGGGCAGGCCGACCATAAAGTACAGCTTTACGTTGTTCACACCGGCGGCGACCGCCTCGCGCACGGCCTGCATCGCGTTGGCCTCGGTAACGCCCTTGTTGATCGCGTCGCGGAGGCGCTGGGTTCCGGCTTCCGGCGCGAACGTGAGGCTGGACTTGCGCACGTCCGTTTCGAACGCGTCGCCCAGCGTGGCCGCTATGCCGCTGTCTACGCGCAGCGACGGCAGCGACAGTTGTACGCGCAGACCGGACAGACGTTCTCTCAACGCCGCGCTTAAGTCCGCCAGGTTGGAATAGTCGCCCGTTGACAGCGCGCACAGCGACAGTTCCTCATAGCCCGTCGAGCGGATCAGCGCCTCGCCCTGCGCGGCCAGCGTCGCGACGCTCCGTTCACGCGGCGGGCGGTAGAGCATCCCGGCCTGGCAGAATCGGCAGCCGCGTGTGCATCCTCTAGCCACTTCCAGCACCGCGCGGTCATGAATCGTCTCCAGAAAGGGCACAACGTTCGTCGACGGGAAGTACGCCTTGTCCAGATCAAGCGCGACGCGCTTGGTAACGATGGCGTCGTCGCTCGACAGCGCGGGAACGTATATGCCGTCGATGCGTGACAGCGCGGCCAGCCGTGCGGCGCGGCCGTTGTTGTTCATCAGCGCGCCGACGATATCGACTATCGTCTCCTCGCCATCACCTATCGCGAACGCGTCGATGAACGGCGAGAGCGGTTCCGGATTGAACGCGCATACCCCGCCGGCTATCACGACGGGATCGTCGTCACTGCGCGAGTCGGAGCGGACGGGCACGCCGCCGAGATCGAGCGTCTCCAATATATTCGTGAAACACATCTCATAGGGCAGCGTAAACGCCACGGCATCGAACGCCGAAAGTTCCAGCCCGCCCTCGATGCCAGACAATCTTCGCCCGGCTCCGCGCAACGCGTCTGCATAATCCGGCCAGGGTGTGAACACCCGCGCGCATGACGCGCCGTCCAGCTCGTTAATCCTATGGTATAGTATCTTCATGCCCAGATGCGACATGCCTACCTCGTATACGTCCGGGAAGCACATGGCGATCTTGACCCGCGCGTTCTTGTCGAACGGGCAGGCGTTCAGTTCGCCGCCGATATAGCGCGCGGGCTTTGATACGGTATCTAGCAGATCCTTCATAACTGACTTCATCAACCTCCGCCCTTGTCCATTTTACAGAATCCGCGCCATTCGTCAAGAGCCGCCCTCATAACGCGCCGGCACATCAAGTTATTTATGAGAAATACCACTTGTAACAGAACCTATACCGCACTGTTCGCGTATGTTGTGTGTGTATCGAACATGATACGCGGGCTTCAGCCCGTCGACGCTAATAATGAGACTTACTGCAAGCCCTGACGTTGGTCAACGGGCGTTTACTCAAGGCAGCAATAGGTTTGGCGGCGCGAGCCTTACGCGGTTCGCGCCGCAGCCGTTTAACTGGCGGCCGACAAACGGTCAGCCACAGCCGTCTATCGATCAAGCCGTAAGAACCCAAAGGCAAGAAAGGAGATCCTTGAGTGTATAACTGCGACGATCCCCGTCCCCCGCATCCTTGTTCCCCCTATCCCTCATCGCATCCGCTGCCGCCGAAGGATAAGCGCCGCTGCGGTGATTGCGATAAATGGATACAAATGGATAATGACGATGATGACGATAATGACGACCGTTATCCGCACGACGACTGTCGACCGGATTTCTGTCCGGCGTTCGGCGTGGCCGCCACGATACTCTCAAAGCAGGCGACGATCAAGGCAGGGGATTTCGCCGACATCAAGAATCTTGCCTCATACGCATTCAACCTGTCGACGAATCGTGACAAGAGTAAGTTTCTTGTAAAGAAGTCAGGTTTCTACGCAATAGGATACTTTATCGGGGGCTGTTTCTACGAAAGCGAATTCGAAAGTATGTCCGCCCAAATCTATGTCGAACGCTGCAACCGAGCGTTAGGCAATCCAATCGACTCGAACGACGAATGGAAAGATTCCGCCACCGATATTGGGCCGGTTTTAGCAAAATTCGCCTGCAGCACTAACGCGGGTCAAAAATCTAGGTATACCTGGGCTGTGCGCTCCCAGTATCTTAACAAGGGCGACCGTGTCAAAATACGGCTTGTTAATAATGGCGCCGCAAATGTGAACGTCTTAGTCCAGATTGCGGGATTTGTCGCTATCCGCCTGACGCCGTGCAGCTGCATCCCTCCAGGCGGCCTGCCTGCCATTAACCTTACGCCGATGTCGCTCTCCCCGATTTTGTTTGGCGAGCATGGACTCAATTTGCCCATCGATCTTAACCCGTTCCGGGGCATACTCGGGGTCTTGCTAAGCGACACGATCGCGACGGTTCTTCCCGCGTTGCTGAAGGATTCGCTCCCGGACATCCTGCAGGGTTACCAGAGCCGAGAAGCGGTGGCATGCGAGGACGAGCGAGGAGGGCGAACGGACTAATCAGCCGTTGATTCGACGCCGACGCGCTAAAGTAAGCGGCGCGCGCAGGCCGACGACCCGCATGCGCGGCCTGCCCAGCTTAACTGCGGTTGGGCAGACGCCGCCGCGGCGATACCCATAACCTATTGACGTATCAAGTTATTTATAAGAAATTACCACTTGTAACAGAACCTATATTGCAGCGCTCGCATATGTTGTGTGTGTACCGGATATGATACGCGGGCTTCAGCCCGACGCTTCTAAATAAGGAGACTTACTATGAACCCTAACACTAATCAATGGGCGTTTACCCAAGGCAACGTGAGTGCCCTGCCGTTCACGACCGGATCGATCGACCGCTCCACTCCGGCTCCGGCCCAGGTCGACGGACGTATCGGCGGATGCCTGACACAATCCGGTTTCGCTCCCGTCCAAAGCGGCGTAAATAGGTTTGGCGGCGCGGGCTTTACGCAGTCCACGCAGCAACCGTTCAACTGGCAGCCTACCAACTGGCAGCCGTTTGCCGTCCAGGACAGCGCGCCCGCGGCGGCGGCTCCCGTATCCAGTGGATTCAAGCCCGTGGCCGCGCAGACAGCCGCAGCCAATGCCCCATTAAAGTTTGTAGCCAACCCCGCGCCGCTCCCAGCCCCAGTCGCGTACGCGCCCGCCGCAGCCAGCGTCGAAGCGCCCGCCGCCGTCGCGTATCAGGCCGTTCAGGCGGTTACCCAACCCTACGAAACAGCCAACACGGCCGCCGAGACCCAAATCCCGGAGGAACAACGCGGCGAGTGCGGATCATGGGTATGGGCGCAGGGCTGCAGAGGCCCTAAAGGCGATACCGGACCGACCGGAGCCCCCGGCGCACCCGGAGTCGCTGGCCCAGCTGGCCCGCAAGGTTCAACTGGCGCGATCGGCGCGACCGGCGCGCAAGGCCCCACTGGCCCACGCGGCTATGAAGGCAAGCCCGGCCTGCAAGGTATACCTGGCGCGACTGGCGCGACTGGCCCCACCGGCGCGACTGGCCCCGTCGGCCCGCAGGGCTGCGACGGCCATCCAGGCCGTCCAGGCCAACCAGGACCCGTAGGCCCCCAAGGCCCGGTAGGTCCCACAGGCCCCAAAGGTGAGAAAGGAGACCCTGGAGTGTGTAATTGTGACGATCCCCGTCCCCCGCGCCCTTGTCCCCCGTGCCCCCCGACGCCTCCGCCGCATCCGCAGCCGCCGAAGGATTCGTGCTGCCATGATTGCGACAAATGGATAAACATGGATAATGACGATGATAATACCTGCTATCTGCATGACGACAACGACTGCTGCCCGGATTATTGCCCGGTGTTCGGCGCTGCCCTCGCGCTATGCTCAAAGCCGCAAACGTTCAAAAATGAAACCGTCGACATTAAGCATTCTGCCTCATATGCATTCAACCTGTCGATGAACCGCGACAAGAGTAAATTCATTGTAAGGAAGTCAGGTTTCTACGCAATAGGATACTATATCGAGGTTTGTTTCGCAAAAGAAGGCGACGAGGACAATATGTCCGCGCAGATCTATGTCCAACGCTGCGACAAGGACTCCAAAAATCCAAATCCAACCGCCTCGAACGACGATTGGGGATATACAGATAGTAGCAATGCTCTTGGCATCGTTAACTCTTTAGCTTCCATGTGCCATTGTAAGGATGACGACAAGACATCTAGGTATATCTGGGCTGTGCGCTCCCAGTACCTTAACAAGGGCGACTCGATCCAAATGCAGCTTGTTAATAAAGGCGACTCCGTGAAGGCTCGCATTCAGCTTGCAGGATTTGCCGCTGTCCGCCTGATGCCGTGCGGCTGCATTCCTCCGGGCGGCCTGCCTGAGATTGACCTGAAATCAAAGTCGCTCTCCTCGGTCTTGTTTGGAATGCCTGGAGTTAACATTGACCTCGTACCGTTCCAGGCCATACTAGGAGGCTTGCTAAGCGGCCCGATCGCGGCGGTTCTTCCTGCCCTGCTGAAGGATTCGCTCCCGGACGTCCTGCAGAGCTACCTGGGCCAGGAAACGTACGAAGGCGAACAGGGCGCGTGCCTGGACTAACCAACCGTTAATCCGACACCAATACACTAAAGTAAACAGCACACGCAAGATAATGGCGCACAAACGCGAATGATGCACGAAAGCGATTGATCTCAACAAAAGAACGCGTGCACAAAAGCAACCCCCGCGCCGGTTACTTCCGGCGCGGGGGCTCGACGCTCAAGTCCGTTCATGAGCCGGCTCATGAATCCAACATGGATATTGACTAGCGGCGCGCCGTAATACGCGCGCTGCTGTTTGAATATAGGAGCGCGATTATGAACTCATACAATACTCAACCTTACGGCCAGTATTCGTCGCTTTGGCCGTACGCGCCGCAGACAGGCTCGCCGTACGGCGGCGGCTACGACCCATCCGGGTTCGGCTTACTGCAGGAACAGGCGAAGCAATACTGGGCGAAGGAATTCGAGGCGCTGTCCAAGCGCAGCGACACCTACGCGCAGCTGCTGTGCAAGTGCGCGCAAGCCGCGCCGCC
>JAITDK010000024.1 GCA_031282605.1 Oscillospiraceae bacterium | reverse complement strand
CTCGAGACATTATTGCCGCCGCCGAACGCGCCGATCTGCAGCTGATGTATCTCAACGCCGATCAGTCGCAGGAGACTCAGATCAAGGCGATCCGTTCGTTCATAGCGTATCAGGTTGATGTAATTACGCTCGCGCCGATCGTGGAGGATGGATGGGACACTGTGCTGCGCGAGGCCAAGGACGCGGGTATACCCTTGCTGCTGACCGACCGCGCCATATCCATATCGGACGAAACGCTGTACGCCGGGTTCCTCGGCTCCGATTTCCTTGAAGAGGGGCGGCGTGCCGGTCGGTTCCTGTTGGAGAAGACCCGCGATATGGAGCGCGTACGCATAGTCGAGATATCCGGCACTGAGAATTCCACACCTGCGCGAGAGCGCGCCATCGGATTTCGCGAAGTGTTGGGCGATGATCCGCGCTATGAGTTCATCCGCAGCGTCAATGGCGACTTCCTGCGCTCAAAGGGTCTGGAGTGCATGGAGAACATACTGAAGGAGACCACTGACATAGACGTGCTCTATTCCCACAACGACGCGATGACGTTGGGCGCGATCGAGGCGATCGAGTCAGTCGGGATCGCTCCCGGCAAGGATATGATCATCATAACCGTCGACGGCGAGCAGGGCGCGATCGATCTGCTCAAGCAGGGCAAGATCAACTGCGTCGTGGAATGCACGCCGATAATAGGCGACACGGTTATGGAGCTGGTAAAGAAACTCGCGGCGGGGGAGGAGATACCGCGCGTGACATACTCAACCGAGAAGGTGTTTACAGAGTGGGACGAGGATCTGCAGTCTATCCCGCTGCGGGGCTATTAGGATGCAGCATCTTGACCGTCTATTGGATCTTGTCGGCGCGAAGGGCAGTCTGCGCGAACGTATCCGTACGCTGTTTATCGCGATGGCGGGAATCATGCTCATCCCGGCGATACTGTCGCTATCGCTGCTGCTGGTGTTTTCGAATCGTTATCACGGCATAGTCGTTCATATCGAAGGCGTATCCTCGCTTAGGCCCATGGTCCAGGACGAGCTGCTCACCAGCGTGCTGGACGTCGTGGTAGGCCGCGCACGGTTTGAGGACGGCGCGCCGGCGACCGCGCTGAATAGGATCGAGGCGAGGCTGGATCAATTGATCCGCAACGACGCCGCGAGCCGCGGAGACCTCGAGGTCGCCCGCCGGGTGCTGGACACGCTTAGCCGATATGTAGATCAGTTGGGCGAGCAGATCGCGAGTCATAGCACGGTCGACGAAAACTTTGCGCTGAACGGCGAGATAAAGAACCTAGCGACACTGTTCTTCGATATGCTGCAGGCCGCGATCGACACCGAGATCCAGTCCGCCGCGTCTATATCGCGCCACATCCAGACCGTGCTGCTGTGGGCGCTGGGGATTGCGGTGGGGATACTGGCGTTCGCGCTGGTGTTCGCCGGAATCGCCCAGGCCGCGCTGCTTCGCTCGGTAAGGACGCAATTGGAGAGGCTGGAGAGGTTCGCCAAACAGATAGCGGACGGCGGGTTGGAGGATCGCGCGCCGCCGCCCGACGTGGATGAACTGCGCCTGCTGACCGACAGCCTGAACACGATGGCGTTCCGGTTGAAGCGGCTGATCGACGAAAACCGCCGCGAACAGGAAAACCTGATGATCGCGGAACTGCGCACGCTTCAGGCGCAAATCACGCCTCATTTCCTCTACAACACGCTGGACGCAATAGTGTGGCTGGCCGAATCCAACGAGACCGCCGAGGTGATCAACATCACGCGCGCGTTGTCCAGTTTCTTCCGCACGTCGCTGGCGGGAGGACGCGAATGGATCACGATCGGCGAAGAGTTGGAACACCTCTACGGTTACATGACTATCCAGCGGATTCGTTACCGCGACATACTGCGGTTCCAGCTAATCGCCGACGAGGGACTCGAATCCTGCCAGATTCCCAAGCTGCTGATCCAGCCGCTGGTAGAGAACGCTATATATCACGGTATAAAAAACCGGCGCGGGGGCGGTCTGGTAACGGTTGAGCTGCGCAAGCGCGGCGAACGGCTGCACGTCGCCGTCTCGGATACGGGCGCGGGCATGTCGGAGGAGACGTTTCGGCGCTTGAAGGATATGCTGCATTCCAATGTAAATCAGGGTTCCGGGCGCGGGTTTGGCTTATACAGCGTTGAAAAGCGGATCAAGCTGTATTACACGCAACCGGAGGGATTGACAATAACGAGCGACGTCGGCGTTGGTACAATCGTACGATTTGACGTACCAGTCACACGGCCAACGACGAAGCGCTCCGTCCTGGAGGGGATAGACGATGGCCAATGACGTCAGTGTCAACAGTTTAACGAATAGTTTTACTGTTGGCAGTTCGACAAGCAGTATTACAACGAGACGTAATACCACGAAAAGTAATCTCTTGAAAGTATTCCTCGTTGATGATGAGATTGTCATCCGCGAGGGGATACGCAACCGATTCCCGTGGGAGGAGACGGGGTTCACGCTGTGCGGCGAGGCGCCGGACGGGGAGATTGCGCTGTCGATGATCCAGGATTTAAGGCCGGATGTGCTGGTCACGGATATAAGGATGCCGTTCATGGACGGGATGACGCTCTCGCGCGCCGTGGCGGCGGCAATGCCATGGATGCGCATTGTGATACTGAGCGGTTACGACGATTTCGCGTATGCGCGCGAGGCCATATCGCTGGGCGTTAAAGAATACCTGCTCAAGCCGGTCAGTGTGCAGCAGCTGCGGGAGACGCTGGAACGGCTGGCGGGGGTGATCGCGGCGGAGCGAGCGCAGCGCGCCGACCTGGACGCATTGAGGAGGCAGTTGGCTTCGTCGCAGCGGTTGGTGCAGGAGCGGCTGGTATCGAGGGTATTCGACGGCACTTTCACCGAAGCGATGATGGCGGAGGCGCGCGCGGCGTTGCTGCCGCTGGGTGCCGCGCATTATATCGCGATGATACTGGAAACGGATCAGCGGGAGAGGCTGCTTGAGTTAAGGGCGGCGGCGCAGCGCATGGCGGATGTGTCGGGCGGCGCGATCGCGCTGGCCGAGAGCGGCGGGCAGCTGCTGACGCTGGTGCTGGGCGACTCCGCTGCCGACGCCGAGGATAGATCGTATTCGTATGCCCAGGCCGTCGCGCATGAGTCGGAACGTGTATCGGCTCAGCCGCCGCGCATAGCCATTGGTTCGATCGTATCAAGCCTGGCGGATGTGCCGCGTTCGGCGCAATCGGCGCGCGCGGTGATGGCGGCGATGACGTTGGATGGAACGGCGCCTGCGCGAATATTGGGTGCGTCCGACGTGGATAACCCTGAGATGAGCGGCCAGGAATTGATGAAAATGGAAGTGACGCCGCTGTATGACGCGTTAAGGTTTGCGTCGGTGCGGGATGTGCCGCGCATTGTAGAGAATTATTTTACGTCGTTTGGAGGCGTGGCGAGTCAATCGTTGTTGGTTACGCATTACGCGCTGGTTGACATACTGCTGGCCAGCTCGCGCATCGTAAAGGCGGCGGGTGGCGAGCCGTCGGAGATACTCCCCGAGTCGCTGGTAGAGGCGCTCAACGATAGGAGCGTGATAGGTACAGTGCGTTTCACCCACAGCGTTCAGAATGCGGGACAAGCGGCGGCAAGGAGTCACGATGTTCCCGAGGGGTCTAATGGAATAATCGACACTGCGTGCGATCTGCTCACTAGGGCGCTGACATACCGCGACGAGCGCACAGGTTCCACGCAAGGTGCGGTGATACGCAAGGCATGTGCGTACATTGAGAATAATTATCAGAAGCCGGAGATTACGCTTAATGAGGTTGCAAGGCATGCGGGGCTTAGCAATAACCATTTTTGCACGGTGTTTTCACAGAATATGGGCATGACTTTTTTGGAATATTTGACCGGTTTGAGGATGGATAAGGCGAAGGCGTTTCTGCGTGAGACCGACCTGCGTTCCGCCGATATCGCCGAGAGGATTGGGTATACCGACGCGCGGTACTTCAGGTACTTGTTCAAACGGTGTACAGGGGTGCCGCCGAGGGAGTATAGGGAATCGGTAGGGGGATAGACAAGGGATAGGCATGGCGACATCTCCCCCTGCGGGGGTGATGAGGGTTAGCGGGACGGGTTACGCTCCGGAACAGACTATCCAGGTACAACCGGCAATCCGAAGCCGATGGAATGTGTATCACGATGGTCCAGGCGAAGCCTGGTCCGGATTCGAAAGGGCGGATAGCCCTT
>JAITDK010000256.1 GCA_031282605.1 Oscillospiraceae bacterium | reverse complement strand
CGTCGGTATAATATCCCAGCTGTGCCAGCCGTATCTGAATATATCGCACTTCCGCGCCGGTAGAGTTGTACTCGCGGTTGCCCGGAAACTCCGGTATAACGGCGGGCAGCGTAGGGCCCGGCGTCGGCTCCGGCGTGGGCTTCGGGGTGGGCGTGGCGTGCGGAGAGGCCGCTTGGCTGAATATCAGCCGCTGCAGGCCTATGGTGGCCGTACCGGTGCGCGTCAAACCATTTTCTCTCTGGAACTGATTGACCGCGTCGCGCGTGTGCTCTTGATAGGTTCCGGTGATCCGGAATGTATAATACCCCAGCTGCGTCAGCCGCTCTTGAAGCAGCCGCACGTCTTCGCCGGTCGAATCGTATCTAAGCGTCCGCGTTGGGTCGACCGTCTGCCCAAAGGGCTCGGCTAGGAATTCCGCCGCGGTGTCGCCGCCGAGTATCGTTTCAGTTTCCTCCGGTTTCGGGAAGGGCGAGGGTTCGCCGGACTCAGCTTGATCGAAAAGCTCTCCGGTTGAGCCGTCCGTTATCGGAGCCGATTCTTCGCCATCCGGCACCGTAAGAACGTCCGTCGGATGGTTGGCGCTGTCGATTGCCTCCGGTATATACGATTCAGCGCCGACTATGCCCGCGCATAATATCATGCAGACCGCCGTCAGCAATGCGGCGATCCTCGTCATCCCACTGTTTCCCGATACGATCGACCTGATAAAGCCGTTCTGTTCGCGCACTGCTTGCCACTCCTAACCCGTCGCGCAGTCTCTCCCATTCCTTGCCCAACGTATAAACAACGCTTAACCCAGCCTTATTATTGCAGGCTTAACTAAGTTTCGCGCGCCACGTTGACGTAAATTGGTAAAGATTGCCGAGTTCAGCTTCGAAGTGAACGCCGAACCGAGGATCGGTTTCGTTCCGGCGGGTGCGTTCGATCGCGGAGCAGGTGGTGTCTGCGGCCAATGCCGCGGAGTCGCCGACGGGCGCTCCGGCTAGCGTCGCGCCTAGAAATACGCTAGCGAACAGATCTCCAGTGCCGTACCATACGCCAGGGATGGCGGGACGTTTAACGAATATGTCGCCCGAAACGGATCGGTCGGATACCGCGACGCCGAGTTGCCCGTCGTCGAACTCAATGCCTGTTATCAAGGCGCATTTCGGCCCCAATGACAGCAGCGACTTTAGCGTTTCACTAAGCGTACGCTCTGTCCGTGCCTTCGCGCTGTATGGTTGATCCAGCAGCATCGCGGCCTCGGTCAGGTTGGGGGTTATAATATCGGCCTTCGTGCATAAACGCCGCATCGCGCTGACCATGTCCGCCGTGTATGTCTTGTACAGCACGCCGTGATCGCCCATGACCGGATCGACCAGCACGAGAGCGCCGGGACTGCGCAAAATGTCGACCGCGTCGCTGATCGCGGACAGTTGCCTCGCGGATGCCGCGAAACCTGTGTATATCGCGTCGAATCGCAACCCTAGCATGGCCCAGTGCGCGGCGGCGCGAGGCAGATCATCCGTTAGGTCGCGGTAGGTGAAGCCCGGTATATTGCCCGTGTGGGTGGAGAGTATCGCGGTCGGCAGCGCGCAAACCTCGCAGCCCATTGCCGAAAGAACGGGCAGCGCGACGGTCAGCGAGCATTTGCCCGCACCGGAAAGATCATGGATGGCTGCGATGCGCGGGGGGATGTTGAGGGAGTTATTGGGGGAGTTTTCCATTGCGCCTCCGGTTTTTTTATTTGATAGTTTATCGTCGGTGCGGCGAGGGTTGCGTTGCGCTGCGTAACGTCCGGCTAATCGCTGCGGCGGGACGCTGTTCGATCTGCGGATCGAATGCGCTTTAAATTACTGGCGCCCCGCCACTATTATGGGAGTCACTACTTCCTTGTAGCGTTTTTATTGGCGGGGCGCGGGAAGGAGGGTTTCGATTTTACCGCCGGTAACTGATACGGTGCGTTTGGGAACGCCCCCCCCGTCCCCCCGATGGGGGGTGCACGGGGGTTTCGGGACTCTGTCCCGGACCCTGCGAAGGGCTATCCGCCCTTTCGAATCCTGACCAGGCTTCGCCTGGACCATCGTGATGCACATTCCGTCGGCTTCGGATAGCCGGTTTCGTTTCGATAGTCTGTCTTGTAACGTGATCGATAACCCTCATCGCCGCAGTAGGGGAGATGTCGCCGCACTTGCTAAACCGTAGTTACTGGAGCAGCATGGCCTCGGCGACGCGAATGCCGTCCACTGCGGCCGATACGATGCCGCCCGCGTAACCTGCGCCTTCGCCCGCTACGTATAGACCGCGCACACTGGCCTGATACGCTGAGTCCCTCACTATCCGCACCGGACTGGACGATCGGCTTTCAACCGCCGTCAGAACCGCGTCCGGTTGAGCGAACCCCGGCAGCATCCTGTCCATCCGCCTCAGCCCGTCCCGCAGCGGTTCCGTCAAATACGCTGGCAGACAACCGTCCAGCTCGCACCACTCTACGCCGCGCGGATACGTCGGTGCAACTGACCCTGGTCCCCTCGATGGCTTCTTGCGCAAAAAATCCTCCACGCGCTGCGCGGGCGCGCGAAAATTACCGCCACCTGCGCGGAACGCCGCCTCCTCTAATCCGCGCTGAAGCGACAAACCATCCAGCGGCTTGTCACCGAACCGATCCTCGGCCAGCCCGACCAACAATCCGGCGTTCGCGTTAACGCCGCTCCTGGAGTATACGCTCATCCCGTTCAGTACGACGCCGCCCGGCTCCGACGCAGCCGCGACCACCGTCCCGCCCGGACACATGCAAAATGTGTAAACATCTACGCCGCTGGGCAGATGCACGGCCAGCTTGTAATCCGCCGCGCCCAGTCCCGGATGCGAGCTGTACGTGCCGTATTGAGCGCGGTTCAACCAAGCCTGGCTGTGCTCGATCCTTACGCCCACCGCGAATGGCTTGGGCTGCAGCAGTATGCCCGTGTCCTGAAGCATCTGAAGCGTATCGCGCGCGCTATGCCCGATGGCCAATAGAATGAGGTCGGCGCGTATATTTATGTTTGGATCACCGTTAGACGCCGCCGCAAGCCCGCGCGCGCTGACCACCTTGCCATTCCGCGTTTGAACGCCTGCCAGCTTCGTCTGAAATGAGAATGTCCCGCCCATCTCAACAATCCGCCCGCGCAGACGCTTGACGACGCCGGGCAGCAGATCCGTTCCTATATGCGGTTTGGACAGTATCAGTATCTCCTCGGGCGCGCCGCATTCGACGAAGGTCTCCAGAACCTCTTGACGGCGCGGATCCTTTATGCCTGTTGTCAACTTCCCGTCGGAGAACGTTCCCGCGCCTCCTTCGCCAAACTGAACGTTGCTCTCCGGGTTAATCGCTCCGCCGACCTGGAACAGCGCGACGTCCTTCGCCCGCTCGTCAATAGGCTTTCCCCGCTCCCAAACGACAGGCTCCCATCCCGCCCGCGCCAGCACGTACGCCGCGAACAGTCCGGCGGGTCCCGCGCCGATAATCAGCGGACGCTCCGACGGCTTTGGGCGATCGCCAACCACTATCGCGACACGCTTCGCCTCTCCCGGATTAACGCGCTTCACCCTTCCGTCGCAGCGAAGCATGAGGTTCTCGTCGGACTCTGACCACGCGCCCGTTACGTCCAGCGTGACCACCGCGTGCACGTCACGCTTGTCGCGCGCGTCGATCGACCACCGTGTGATCTTTGCCGACAATATGGAGGAAACGTCCCGCCCCAGCGCACGCGCCGCCGCCTGGCGTATCTCGGAATCCGCCGCGTTAAGCGGAAGGGATAGGTTTGATATACGTATCATCGCGATCCCGCCTCCCCCGCGGCGATTCCCGACGCCCATGCCCACATCAGGTTGAATCCGCCGCACGCGCCATCTACGTCCAGAGCCTCGCCTGCGGCAAACAAGCCTGGTACAATTCTGCATTCCAGCGTCTCGCTGTCGAACGAGCTGAATGCCGCGCCGCCCGCCGTCACTTGCGCGTCACGAAAGCCCTCGACGCCTGCGACGGGCAGCCGCCAGTCGCGCAATAGCCGCGCGATTGTATTCCACGGCGCCGTATCGGCGCGGACGTTTCCGTCCATGCGCGCGGCGCGCGGCAACCGTGCCGCAATGCTTGGATGAACCAGGCCGCGAAGCAGATCCTCCGCCGACGCGTTCGTGTTATGCGAGTGTGACATAAGCCAGTCGTTCCAGTCACGCTGCGAGCGTTCAGGCAGCAGGTCTATCTTCAGTTCAATACGTGCCGCGCGTGACGCCAAACCGCCCACAAACCGAGACAGCTGCATCGCCGCGATGCCCGATACCGCGTCCTCGCGGAACAGAATCTCCCCTTCCTCGCTGGAGACAATCCTTTCGTCCGCAAGGAGGGATAGATTTGCGCGCGCGCGAACGCCCTTCATACCGCGTATCGCGGCAGGATCTACCTTGATAGGGGTTAGCGACGGCAGCAGCGGCTCCATAGGCACGCCGAGAGATTTGAACAGAGGATAGCCTGTTGCGTCGCCGACGCCTATACCGGCCTTGCCGCCGGTTGTGATGATCACCCTATCCGCGCGGAGGGTTTGATTAATTATGAATCCATCCGTATCTTTGCGGATATCGGCGACGGTATATCCGCTTCGCACGTCGACGTCCGCCTCCGCGAGACGCCGTCGCAGTACGTCTACCACCGCGTTCGCGACTCCGCTGGCGGGATAGACGCGCCCTTCGCTCTCTTCGCGGCAAATAAGCCCCAATGATTCCCAGTATTCCAATAAGCGTTTAGCCGAATAACGACGCAACAACACCAGCGCCGCTTCCGCGCCGCCGCCGTAATAGTGTCCGGTCGGGTCGGATGTGTTCAATAGGTTGCATCTACCGTTGCCTGTGGCGAGCAGTTTTTTGCCGATGCGAGGGTGCTGCTCCAATAGAATCACCCGCGCGCCGCGCCTGGCTGCGCTAAGCGCGGCGGTTATGCCCGCCGCGCCCGCGCCAACTACAGCCAATATCATGGGTTTTCTGTCGTCAAAGGCGTTTGTTCCTGGGGTGCGTCGTCCTGTGTTGCGTTATCTTGATTCGCGCCCTCCTGGATTGAATCTTCCTGGATCACGTCCTCCTGAGCCGGGTTTGCCTGATCCGAATCTTCCTGGAGCGGATCCGCTTGGGTTGTGTCCTCTTGAGGTACTGATTGCAACCAGTATAGCTGCATACGATGCTCCGCGTTTAAGGACGACAGCTGAGCGCCGCTCTCATCCGTCGGGGTCATCGTCTTTACTGTGACGCCATATTTCCCAAGACGATTAATAGCGGCGGTCATGGTCGTGATTGACATATCCACATAGATGACGTCTTCGCGATCGACGGCATCCAGCAATGGATTCTCAAGGTCGAACCGCTCCATCAGCGCTGTGCGCCGGGGGCTGTACAGGTCGTAACTGCCGCCGATCATTCGTAAGAACGCGTCTTTTCTAGGCGGTTTTAGGGCGTTGGGGTTGAAGCGATCCAGGGGATTGTCGCCAATGAACACCGCGTCGGGCATGTGATCCATCAGGTCGGCCAGTTCCTCGGCGGCGGCTAGAGACGGCGAACGCTGCCGATTGTATTCGCCGAGGCTATACAGCAGCATGGCGGCAGCACCGACGAATCCGATCGTTACCGCAGTCGCGACTAGGCCTCTTACCAGTTTGCTCGACACTATTATGCGTAGCTGCTCTGCCGCCGCCTGCGAGTCGAAATCCCCCAGCAGCGTCAGTATGCCCAGCATGTAAAACGGCGCTATGTCGCGGAACGACGTACGGTTGATCAGTATCATCGCGGCGTGACCGCCGAACGCGGCGACGGCCGACAGCAACGTGATCCAGCCGCGTCCGCGGTTGGTGGTCTCAATGACCAGCGCGCACAGCAGGAACAGCCCGATCATCATCAGGAACTGCAATTTGCCTAGCGTCTCCCACAGTCGAGCGCCGAACCCTTCTATCGAGAACCAGCGGGCGGCGTGCTGCACGTTCTGAACGGCTTCTGGTGATGTTAGCTCAGAATCCGCGGTGGAACGCAGCGCGAACAACTGACCGTCGTTCAGTGACCAGCCCAGTTTGCCTAGGCTGGAATCGGCCATGGCTTGCTCTTTAATCGATTCTTCTACCGGCGTGGTTGGGTTTAGCGTGTCGGCATCGCCGTCCAGCGAGATCACCTCGCCGGATAGATCCAACAATGCGTTGACATCGGCGCTTAAGTAGGAGGACTGCGCGTCTTCATACGATATGTACTGATTGTTGAATGTGCGCCACTCGCTATTAAATCCGGACGACAGTGTGGCGGAACACGCCAGCGCGATCACTATAGGTACGGCCGACCAGATTTTCTTGCCGCGAACGTGGAACGATTTGCCCACACCGGCGCAGATCACGGTCAGGATCGTGAGTATCACGCCCGTTCTGTACGACAGCGCCGCGCCGAATACGACCAATAGACCGCCGATTATAAGGCGCGATATGCTGCGCGTATCATCCTGCGAGTCCATAGCCATCAGTGCGCCCGTTATGACGCACATAGCCGCGACAACGCGCGACTGCATCGAGCTGACCATCACGATCAGTATCGGCGAAAGCACGATTATACCTGGAAACAGCCCGCTCTTCCTGCGCGCGGCCAGACTAAGCGCGGCGGTTCCGGCAAGGAAAGTCAGCGCCAGCAGCAGCGCGCCGAACCAGTTGACGATCGGCGCCAGTCCATACAGCCATACGATTAGCTGGCCCAGCCACGGATGGATATTCGCGGCGTAAGCGTCGTACGTGCCGTATCCGCCGCCGAATACCATGTTGGCATAGTGATCCTCAATCTCAATAAAGTACACGCCAGCCACTGCGGCGCACAATGCGATCAACGCCGCGACATATATCGCGGGTATTGCCGCGTGGCGAAGGAACGGCTGGCGTTCATATGTATGCTCTTGGACAGCCGCCTTGTTTAATAGTTTCGACATACTATCACCTCACAACAACATTATACCATAAATCGGCAGGAATGGCTATCGTATCCGCAATGATGTTTGACGATGGAGTTACGGTTTCGCGCCTGTAAACCTGAGCAATTTCTCCTGGTTCTTCGCGGCGATGGACACAGGTCTTCCGCTGCTTCGACAATAAACGGCAGGTTATCCCTTAACTTTTCGCATTGCGTCATGCCCGTTTACCAATGTCTCTGTAAAGCAGTATACGGCATCCCGGATGAGAAAGCAAGTTCGCCGGACATTTCCAGCTGGGAATGTCTGGGCGCACAGGCAAAACCGGCTTGTTATTACTGACCGGCAGGGTATATACTCCTGTGGGATCGGTCTGTGGAAACCGGACGATTCAATCTGAAAATGCTGGAGGTTTAGCAATGGCTGACGACTTGGCGTCCTTGTTGGAACGGAAGCCTCGCGCGTCCCTGGGTTTTTTCCCGACGCCGTTCACCAGGCTGGATAGGTTATCCGACATGCTCAAGGTCGATTTATGGATCAAGCGCGACGATTTCACCGGTATGAACCTGTTTGGCGGGAACAAGATTCGCAAACTGGAGTATCTGCTAGGCGACGCGCTCGCGTCAGGATGCGACACGGTATTCACGTATGGCGCGACCCAGTCGAATCACGCTATGCAAACCGTCGCCGCGTGCAGGCGATTGGGATTGAATCCGATCCTGTATCTGAATACATATGTAAAGCCTGATCCGAACGACGTCAGGTCGAACATGCTTCTGGACCGCGTGTTCGGGGCGGAGATGCACATACTCGAAAGCCGACCCGGCGAGAGCGAAGCCGATACGGAAGAGCGATGCTTTGATCTGGGTAAGGCGCACGCAGCGCGGTTGGAGTCGCAAGGGCACGGATGCTTCGATATCCCGCTGGGCGGCGCGAGTCCGGTAGGTTCGGCGGGATTCATTGGCGGCGCGCT
>JAITDK010000219.1 GCA_031282605.1 Oscillospiraceae bacterium | reverse complement strand
CAGCTGCTGTGGGATCTGCCGGACGGAACGCCGAGCGAGCCGCGATATCGATACCACGCGCATATATCCGACCGATTCGCCGAGGCGTTCGCCGACCAAATAGGGCGCTGGTGCGATCGGCATGGTATCGCGCTGACCGGGCACATGATGGAAGAGCCAACCCTGCTCAGCCAAACCGAAGCGTTGGGCGAGGTGATGCGCTCGCTGTCCGCGTTCCAGATTCCCGGCATCGACATGCTGTGCGATATGCGCGAATACACGACAGCCAAACAGGCGCAGTCCATCGCGCGGCAGTACAACCGTGACGGCGTGCTGTCCGAGCTGTATGGCGTAACGGGATGGTCGTTCGACTTCCGCGGGCACAAGCTGCAGGGCGACTGGCAGGCCGCGCTGGGCATTACGCTGCGCGTTCATCACCTAAGCTGGGTCTCGATGCGCGGCGCCGCTAAGCGCGACTACCCCGCGTCGATCAGCTATCAATCCCCCTGGTATAAAGAGTATCCTCTCATAGAGGATCACTTCGCGCGGGTGAACGCCGCACTGACGCGCGGCAAGCCGCTGTGCCGCGTAGCGGTGATCCACCCCGTAGAAACATACTGGCTGCTGTACGGTCCGATGGAACAGTCGCATGAGAAGCGCTCCGAGCTGGATCGTCAATTCCAGACGCTGACGGCGGGTCTGCTGAACGGATTGATTGACTTCGATTATATAAGCGAAGCGCTGCTGCCCTCCCAATCGACCGAAGGCGTGGTATCGACCGACGGATCGTCAAGCGGAGCGGCCTTGCAAATCGGCGCGATGGCATACGAGGCTGTACTTGTGCCCAACATGCGCACCATGCGCTCCGGCACGGTGGAAAAATTGACGGCGTTCGCCCATGCCGGAGGCGCGCTGTTCTTCGTAGGCGATACGCCCGCGCTGGAAAACGCGAGACCATCAGAACGCGTGAGTGCGCTGGCGGCCAGCGCGCGCCATCTGCCCATGTCCATGCCCGCCATATTGGAGGCGCTGGAGCCATGGCGGTTCGTCGACGTGCGCAACGAGCGCGGCATTCGCCCGCCGTCGCTGGTTTATCAAGCGAGGCTGGACGGCGACTCGCGCTGGCTGTTCCTGGCGAACGGTGCGGCCTCGCCCAACCCGGACGTCGCGCCGGGTCACATACTGACGATCCGGTTGAAGGGTTTGTGGACGCCTGAAGAATACGACACACACACCGGAGCGATTAATCCCATTAAGGCCGAATGGCTGGATGATGAGACAAGGATTAACGTCAAGTGGTTTGATCATGATAGTTTGCTGATAAAACTGGAGCCCGGCAAACGTCCTGACGCCTCGGTGCCATCCGCGGAACCTATGTGGATAACGCCAGCCGAACCAAAGCGTGTATGGGATTGGCAGGATCTGCGCGTGAAGTTATCCGAGCCTAACGTGCTGCTGTTGGACAGGGCGGAATTCAAGCTGGACGGCGGCGAGTGGGAACCCATAACGGAGGTGCTGCGGATCGAGAAGGCGGTGCGCGAGAGGATCGGGTACCCGCCACGCAACGGGCATCTGGCGCAGCCATGGCTGTCGCCCGAAATGCCGAAGTTCGAGCACTATGTGACGCTGCGCTTCGTTATCACCACAGAAACGCACATACCCCAGCCAAAGCTCGCCCTAGAGAGCCCGGAGCTATGCGAGATTACGCTGGACGGCCATCCGATACCGAACAAATCCGACGGCTGGTGGGTGGACGAATCCATCGAGACCGTTCAGCTGCCCGACATAGACGAGGGCTCGCATACGCTGGATATCAAGGCGCCCATAGGCCGTCGCACCGGGCTGGAATGGTGCTACCTGCTTGGCGACTTCGGCGTAAGGCTGTACGGGGCGAAGGCGAAGCTGTATGCGCCTGTGAAGGAAATAGGGTTCGGCAGCTGGGTTGGGATGGGGCTGCCGTTCTACGCGGGGAACGTGACGTATGAGATGCCGCTTGAACTGGAGTCGGACGAGCGCGTCACGCTGGAGATACCTCAATACCGCAATCCGCTGCTATCGGTCGCCGTGGACGGCGCGCCTGTGGGTAAGATAATCTACGCTCCGTATACGCTGACGTTTGACGCGAAGGCGGGCAGTCATACTATCTCGGTGACGGCGTACGGCAATCGGGCGAACGCCTTCGGCGCGGTGCATAACGCAAACCCGGCGGAACACTGGCACGGGCCTTCCGCGTGGGAAACCGTAGGCGATTCGTGGAGCGAGGAATACAGGCTGTGGCCGACGGGGATACTGATCAGCCCCAAGGCGTATTGGTGAAATGAATCAATGGGGACGGTCAGCGAACCGTCCCCCATCTTATAGCAGTAGGCTATATAACTCGGGCGAATCGTTACGGCAGCGTATATCCCGCGCTCAGCAGCAGCGCGTACCATTCCTCGCGTTCCAGCCGAATGTCGGCGGCCTTGACGCAATCAAGCAAGCGACCGACGTTCATCGTACCCGTGATTGGCTGCAGGCGCGCCGGATGCCGCAGCAGCCACGCCATCGCGATCGTGGTAGGCGTGACGGAGTATTTCGCGGCGAGTTTATCCAGCGTCTCGTTGAGCTTAGGATACTTCGGGCTGCCGATAAACACGCCCTCGAAGAACCCATATTGGAACGGCGACCATGGCTGCACCGTGATCTCGTTCAGGCGGCAGTAATCCAGCACCGAGCCGTTGCGGTTGACGCCGGTCTCGTCCCACATGTTGACATGAAGCCCTTCGGCGACCAGCCCGGCGTGTGTGACGCTCAGCTGCAGCTGGTTGGCGACGATGGGCTGGTTGAGCGAGGATTGCAGCAGCTTTATCTGCATCGGGTTCTGGTTTGACACGCCGAAATGACGCACCTTGCCGGCCGCCTTTAGCCTGTCGAACGCCTCGCCTACCTCGTCCGGCTCGACGAGCGCGTCGGGGCGGTGCAGCAGCAGCACGTCCAGATAATCGGTGTTCAGCCGCTTCAGGCTGCCGTCGACGGACTCGAGTATATGCTCACGCGAGAAATCGAACATCTTGCCGGGCACGATGCCGCACTTGCTCTGCAATATCATACCCTCGCGAACCTTGGGCGACATCTTTACCGCGCGACCGAAAATAGTCTCGCAGCCACCGCCACCGTAGATATCCGCGTGGTCGAAGAAGTTCGCGCCCGCGTCGATGGCGGTCTTTATGAATTTTTCGGCGTCCGCGTCGCTCAGCTTGTTTATGCGCATACATCCTACCGCGACACATGGAACATTGAGTCCTGATTTGCCTAACGGGATCGTTCTCATCGGTTTACCATCCTTCATTATACGATATTGGACGACGTGCACTCTACCTTGATCGCGTTGTCCTTTAGGCGCGTGAGTTTGGCCTTATTGCCTTCACCGTCGTCTAGCGTCATCTTCTCCAGCTCAAATTGCACCATGAAGTTGACTACCTCGCCCTCCACGAACCCTACCCAACCCTTGCGCGTAGGTTTTGTGGCTTTGTCCTGTGCCTCCCGTTCCTTGATGCGTTCGTCAAATACGGAATGCTGATCCATTGTCGCCTCCTGTTATTGTTGAATTACGCGGGCGGCTGATGCCGTCTCACGCATAATATAGGTGCGGAAACGCGCCCGCTTCGCGTTGCGCGCCCCCAATGGGAATTCTGTTATTCATTACCATCTGGAAAGCCCATGAAACCGGGCGGCGCAGTTTACCGCACCGCCCGTCCATATAGTATCGGTTAGCGCCCGTTTGAAAAATCTCGCGTGGATCTCGAGGCGTCTTTCCGAACAGGCTCTAATTCAATGGGCATCAGTCAGCCAGATCGGCCTCAGTGTAGTATCCGCTGTCGATCAGCAGTTCCTTGTAATTGCCAACGTCGGCGAACACAGGGGCGCTCAGGAACGTCGGCACTACGAACACGCCGTTGTCATACGTCTCCGTGTCGTTTACCGGGACTTCCTCTCCCTTAAGGATCGCTTCGATCATCGAAACGACGTTGTCGGCCAGTACGCGGGTATCCTTGAACACGGACATCGACTGATATCCCTTGATGATGTTCTTCGTGTTTGCTACGTCGCAATCCTGTCCGGTGATCAGCGGGAATTCTTCGAATCCGGCGTTGATCAGCGAGTTGGTGACTCCCAGTGCGGTGGAATCGTTGGAGCAGAGCACCGCGTCCAGCTTCGCGCCGTCGGAATAATGCGCCGCAATCAGGTTATCCATGCGAGCCTGGCTGTTCGCGCTGTCCCACGCGGGCGTGGCGATCTGGGTGAACTCGGTCTGACCGCTGGGAACCTTGACCACGCCAGACTCAATGTAAGGCGCGATCACGTCATACGCGCCTTGGAAGAAATACAGCGCGTTGTTGTCGTCCGGGCTGCCGCCAACGAACTCTATGTTGACAGGATTCTCCGCCGTGAGTTCCGCGAGACCCAACTGTTTCTCCAGGTATTCGCCTTGGATCTGGCCGACCATGTAGTTGTCAAACGTCGCGTAGTATGATACCGCGTCCGTCTCCATCAGCAGGCGGTCATACGCGATTACAGGGATGCCGGCGGCCTTCGCGTCAGCCAGCACAGTGCCCAGCGACTTGCCGTCGATCGACGCGACGACCAGCACGTTCGCGCCGCCAAGGATCATGTTCTCAAGCTGAGATACCTGGGTGGCGATCTCGTTGTTCGCGTACTGCAGATCGACTTCATAACCCGCGTCTTCAAGCTTGGCCTTCATGTTCGAGCCGTCTTGATTCCAGCGCTGCAAGGATTGGGTGGGCATAGCCACGCCGACCTTGCCATCCGCCATGGCCGCGCCCGCCATGCATCCGACCAGCGCAAGCGCAAGAACCATTGCCAACAGTTTCTTCATTTTGATATTACCCCTTCCAAATCTATAAGAATCCTTCGTGTATATTAATTATCCAACTAACGCGCCGCTTTGTCAAGGAAAATTGTATGAATTTGTGGAACGCAATGTAGGTGGCAATATAAATACAGCGTTGCGCTTGGGTTGCGTCGCGTAACCCAAGCGCTATACGCTGCGGCGGGACGCTGTTCGATCTGCGGATCGAATGCGCTTTAAATTACTGGCGCCCCGCCACTATGACGTGAGCTGTCAATTGCTTTATAGCGCTATCACTGGCGGGGCGCGGGGTTGGAGCGCGGGAACGGTGGAACGATAGAACGGGGAACGTCCCTGCGGGGAGCCTGGGACTCTGTCCCAGACCCTGAGAAGGGCTATCCGCCCTTTCGAATCCCGACCAGGCTTCGCCTGGACCATCGTGATACACATTCCATCGGCTTCGGATTGTCGGTTGTACCTGGATAGTCTACCTCGTAACGCAACCCGTTCCCCCGTTCCCATTCCTGCGCCCGCCAGTAAAAACGCTATAAAGGAGTTGACAACTTACGCTATTGTGGCGGGCGCCACAAACTTAAAGCGCATTCGATCCGCAGATCGAACAGCGTCCCGCCGCAGCGACTCGTACGGCATCCCAGGCACATTCGCGGGATACAAGGTACGATATAGACGCGCATGGCGCAACGAGCGGTTCTCGTCCGAGAAAAACCGATAACAGGCGACTGAATTATACTGGTAAATACTAAATTTGGAATCGTCGACCGTCCGTCAAAACCGCTTGACATTCCCATCGACCTTGCTATATTATATAGTGTGTTGAAGTTTGCGCGCGAGCGTAGGGGGTGATCGTCCGATGGCGTTTGAAGGCTTGACCGAAAAGCTCCAGTCCGCGATGAAGCGCATTAGCGGACGAGGCAAGCTATCGGAGCAGGACGTCAAGGAGGCTATGCGCGAGGTGCGCCTGGCTCTGCTGGAGGCCGACGTCAACTTCTTGGTCGCGAAGGACTTCATCAAGCGTGTTACCGACCGCTGCGTCGGGCAGGAGGTATCGCAGAGCCTCTCGCCCGCTCAGCAGGTAATCAAGATCGTCAATGAAGAGCTGACGCAGCTGATGGGCGGCGTGTCGTCCAGACTCACGTGGTCCAGCTCACCCATATCGGTATACATGCTTTGCGGTCTGCAGGGCGCGGGCAAAACGACGTTCGCGGGCAAGTTGGCGCAGTGGACGCGCAAGGAAGGCAAGAAGCCCCTTCTGGTAGCGTGTGACATATACCGTCCCGCCGCGATACGCCAGTTGGGTGTGGTCGCTGAATCCGTCAAGACGCCGTTGTTCGAGCGCGGCGTTCAGGATCCCGTCAAGACCGCCCGCGAGGCAGTCGCGTTCGCTCGCGACAAGGGATTCGACGTGGTCATACTGGATACGGCGGGTCGGCTGCAGATCGACGAGACCCTGATGGATGAGCTGGCGAGGATCAAGGCCGCCGTGCATCCCCAGGAGATATTGCTGACCGTCGACGCGATGATCGGCCAGGAATCGGTCAATGTGGCCGACACGTTCAACAAGAAACTGGGCGTCGACGGCGTGATCCTGACCAAGTTGGACGGAGACACTAGAGGCGGCGCGGCGCTGTCTATACGCGCGGTTACGGGCAAGCCCATCAAATTCACGGGTTACAGCGAGAAGATGGACTCCATCGAGCCGTTCCACCCCGACCGTATGGCCTCGCGTATACTGGGCATGGGCGACATGCTCTCGCTGATTGAGAAGGCGCAGGAGACATTCGACCAGCGCACCGAGGAGAAACTCACCGTCAAGCTGCGCAACGCCTCCTTCACCTTGCAGGATTACCTGGATCAGATGCAGCAGATGAAGAAGATGGGTTCGCTGGAGAGTATACTGGGAATGCTTCCCGGCGTAGGTTCAAAACTCAAGGACGTCAAGGTCGACAACGACGCGATGAAGAAACCCGAGGCCATAATCCGCTCTATGACGCCCGAAGAGCGCAAGAACCCTAACATACTCAACGCGTCACGGCGGCGCAGGATCGCCAAGGGCAGCGGCTCTACCGTTCAGGACGTCAATCTGGTGATCCGCAACTTTGAAAGCGCGCGCCAGATGATGAAGCAGATGATGGGGCAAAACCGCTTCGGACGCTCTAAGCTAAGGCTGCCGGGACTATAATGGAGGATCACCCGGTTATTGATAATGGCATTAGCCGGTTGAATATAATTACCTGAATCAATAAGGAGGAGTCACCCCAAATGGCTGTCAAAATCAGACTCAAGCGTATTGGCATGAAGAAGCGCCCGTTCTACCGCGTGGTCGTCGCAGACGAGCACAGCCCGCGCGACGGACGATTCATTGAGGAAATCGGCTACTACGACCCGATGACCCAGCCCGCCACGGTCAAGATCGACCCCGATAAGGCGCGGCTGTGGCTGGGACGCGGCGCGCAGCCCACCGACACCACGCGCATACTGCTAAGAAAGATAGGCGCGCTCGCCCCGGATACGCGCTTCGCTACGAGCCAAGCCGCGAAACCCGCCGCTGCGGAGGCGTAAGCCATGCCGGAATTGCTGGGCTATATCGCCCGCTCGCTGGTAACGCACCCGGAGTCCGTCGAGATCAAGGAAACAACGGGCGGCGACTCGGTGATACTGGAGTTGCATGTGCATCCGGACGACATGGGCAAGGTGATAGGCAAGCAGGGCCGCATCGCCCGCGCCATACGTACGGTGATAAAGGCCGCGACGCTCAAAAACCCGCTGCCTGTATTCGTTGAAATCGTGTGACGGACTTGGGGCTGCTGCAGCCGTATATCGCGATTGGCCGCGTGACCCGCCCGCAAGGCCTTCGCGGCGAGGTGCGGGTCGAACCGTGCACGAACGATCCGGCGCGGTTCGGTTCGGTTGAAACGTTGCCGATCATTTACCTTAAGCGCGGCGACGGCTATGCTCCTCAACGGGTGCTGTCTTCGCGCGTTAACGGTTCGAGCGGCGCTGCGCTCTCGCTGGAAGGCGTAACGGATCGCGCACAGGCGGAAGCCTTGCGCGGTCAATGGCTGTATGTGGATCGCGGACACGCCGTCAAGCCCGATCCGGACGCGGAATTCATCTGCGACCTGATCGGCTGCGAAGCGTACGACGAAGCGGGCGCGCTCATCGGCTCGGTGCGGGATGTACTCCAGCCCGGCGGCAACGACGTGTATGATATCAAGACCGCGGCGGGCGCCGTTTTGGTGCCCGCGCTTAAGTTTGTCGTCACGTCGGTGGATGTCGCGGCACGCAGGGTCATTATCAATCGCGAGCGGATGAACGAGACCTCGGTGTTCAGCTGATGCGCATCAAGATATTGACGTTGTTCCCCGAGATGTTCGTCGCGCTGGAATCCAGTATCGTCGGGCGCGCGTCGCGATCCGGATTGATAGATATCGACTCGATCGATATACGCTCGTTCACAAAGGATAAGCATCACAAAACGGACGACTACGCGTTCGGCGGCGGACCCGGGTTGGTGATGTACGCGCAGCCGATCATTGACGCGATGGAGTACGCGTCGCGCCCGCCGTTCAATGCGGACAACGGGCGGCGTGTTTCGTTGTCGCCGCGAGGCGCGGTGCTGAATCAGCGCGTCGTCGAACGGTTGTCGCGGTACGATGATCTGATACTGTTATGCGGTCATTACGAGGGTGTCGATCAGCGCGCGCTGGACGTGTGCGTCGACGAGGAAATCTCCATCGGGGATTATATACTGACCGGCGGCGAACCCGCGGCCATAGTGCTGGTCGACGCCGTAACGCGGCTGATACCCGGCGCGCTGGGTTCAAGCGAGTCGGCGCGGGAAGAAAGCTTCTCCGACGCGGGGTTGCTGGAGCATCCACAATATACGCATCCGCGCGTTGTGAACGGCGTCGGCGTGCCCGAGGTGCTGCTGGGCGGCAATCACGCGGCGATCGCTGCGTGGAAGCGGGAGCAGTCGCTGCGCGTCACATGGGAGCGGCGGCCCGATCTGCTCGAGCGCGCCGCGCTGACGGACAAGGAGAGGCGGCTCGTCAAGTCGTGGGCGCTGGATTAATTCATACGCTATAATCGTTTGTATTGCAGGACTTTGTATATAGCCGGCATGTTCTTACGCTCCGTACCGATAAGAATTTTCACGGGTTCACGCTGGAAATGCTTATCGGTACGGGGTATATGCACGGCAGGTTAATGAAAGGGGTGTCGCGCATGTTGAAGCGTTCAGTGTTCCGTTTCATCGCGTGCTGCTTCACGTTGCTCGCGCTATTCGCGTGCGCGTCAGTCGGGATGGCATCCGACGATTCAGGATCGCTCAGGCGCGGTATGGTTTGGACGGACGCCGCGCTTCTGCAGACATACGGCGTGGAATCAGCGGCGTTCAGGCCGTCGAATCCGCAGCCTCGCGACGCGCTGATTATCCTAAGCCCCGAATCCGAGTATCGCCCGTCGAGCGGCCCTGCGTCCCAGAATCCGTCGGCCGCGCTGGATGAACTTGGATCCGAGCTGTACGCAGTCGCCGAGGATCTCGGTGCGCGCCTGACCGGACGACCGCTGTCGATCACCGACGATCCCAATCAAGCCGGCCTGATTATCGAACTCGACGCGTCATATCCCTACGCCGGTCAATACGGCGGGTATCTTGACGCGTATAACTGCATCCTAACCATAACGGTTATTGACGTCTCCACCCGAGAGACGATAGCAACCCTATCCGCGTCGTCCGAGTATGGCGAGTCGATCGACGTATCCCAGTTCGCGGAGGGGACGACCGTTATTTGGAAAAAACTGCCGTTGCCCAGCGATTCTCCGCGCGTGGAGGCGTTCGGCGCGGCGCTGCTGGATTATACGGCGTCGACCGAACTGACTCCATCGCCCAGCCCAGAACCGACGGCTGCGCCGGAGTCAACCGCCGTTCCCCAACCGACCGACGTTTCCCAGCCGACTGAAAAACCCGCCGCCCCGACCGAACCCACCAAACAGGGGGTCGAAGGCGCGCTGCAATACCTGGCGAACGACTCGTTAAACAACCTTTACGCGTATCTCGCAGGCGGTAAGATCATCGCTCGAGGCGCGTCGGGCGAAAACGCGAAGACGTTTCAAGCGATGTTGGTCGACCTGGGCGCGGAGATAAAGGTTGACGGCCAGATAGGCTCTCAGACCATCGCGGCGTTTCAGTCGACATACCAAGCCGTATTGGGCGAGTCTGCGGGAGAGGCGCTCGACATCCAGACGTTCGGCGCGATGATATTCGCTATGACGGCCAGCCGCGACGCGGACGCAGCGCGCGCGTTGTTTCCCGATGCGTCGCAGGAAAGGATCGACACGCTTCGCGCGGATCGATTGTTCCAGAATCAGGAATATTATTCGGCATACAAGCTTTATACTGCGTTAGGCGCGTTTGAGGATAGCGCGGCGCGGGCGGCGGCGTGCGTTCAGCCCTGGCCGTCCTCCGGGGCGCTGGAGCGCTCGAGCGCGCACCGCAGCAATCTGGCCGAGCTAAAGGTTATCTCCGAGTATCCGGAGGATACGTCCGCTTTGGTCAAGATATACGCGCCGGACGGCACAACGGCGGCGTCGCTGTTCCTGCCCGGTTCCGGCGAAACGACGATCGGCATCGCGCCGGGGGATTATACGGTGCGCGTCGGTTCAGGCAAGCTGTGGTACGGCGTCGCGGAGGCGTTCGGGCCGGACGGCGCGCGTTACTCCACATTGGCGTTCAACTCGCCCGACAAACTGATGCACATCGAACAGGGGTATACGCACACGCTGACGCTGCTGGTCAACGAATTGGACGGCAACGCAAGCCCGGTCGGCGCGGACGGCCTGACGTGGGAGGCATTCACCCGCTAGGAGGCTTTATGATTCGCATGATAAACAAGCCCTGCGCCCTGATGGGCGGCAAACCTGTCCTGCTTGGGCCATGGGGGCGGCGGGAGGGTTCGTCGGGCACGATGACCGAGGCGGTGCTGGCCGAGCACGGCGGCAGCCGCATCCAGTTCGACAGCCTCATCTCCCACGACATCACGTACGTCGGGATACTGCAGACGGCGCGCG
>JAITDK010000125.1 GCA_031282605.1 Oscillospiraceae bacterium | reverse complement strand
GGCGCGCGCCGGGGTTTGTGCGGCCCCGCTCCCAGTATCCTTGCCGTTTTGACTTACTCCGCCTTTGCGGCGTTCTCGGCCGCCTTACGTATTTCCGCCTGCGCTTGAGTAAACTCAACGCATTGATCATACCCATACGCCTTGGCCTGCGCGGTCATCTCCGCCACGATGGTCTCGAACGCCGCGTCATCCGCCGCGTAAATGGCTTTCCACGATCCGTCCTTGACCGCGGTAATCACTTGCGCCCATGTCGTATTCAGCTCGTCGGAACGCGGCGCAAACGAGAAACTCGTGCCTATAGCGATCGAGATATGCCCGCCGTCCTCGAGATAATCGTCCGCTATCTTTGCCCCGGTCTTCTCCTGCCAGTCCTTCATGATGTCAGAAGGCTCGGCTTCCAGCGTCGAGGTCCAAAATGTCTTGTTATATGTCTCGCCCGGCGTTTCGGGGTTGCTCGCGTCGACCGACCAGGTCGTATTGTTCATCTTGAACGAACCGTCGTCGAACGTGCCCGTATAAGGTTCAGGCATGGGCGTGGTGTTGTCGGCGCTGGTTTTTAGACCCAGCTCTGTGAGATATGGCTTGCCATCGATATATTCCCAGGTAACGTCCTTCGGGCCGTAGTTGTATGTCATCACGCCCTCTGGGGTGGATAGCCAGTCGATGATCGCCATGCACAGTTCGGGATAGAACGTTTTCGCGCCGATCGCCCAGATTCGGTTTCCGCCGTTTACGTTCAACCCGTATGTCAGGTTGACCGCGTCGTCCGCTGTTTTGGCGTACATCATCTTGCCCGCCGCCAGGTGATCCTGTGAGTTATACAGCCCGCTGCCCATCCAGCTGAACAGGTTAAAGAATGCCGCGCCGGTCTGGTAATCCTCGCTTACGTCGTTGAACGTCTGCGTCATTGAGTCGGGATTCAACAGCCCCTCGCGGTACAGCTTGTTGTAGAACGCTAGGCAGCGCAGATACATCCCGCCCGGTTCTAGAGCGGCTTCAAACGTTTGGCTATTCACGTCGTACAGGCCGACGCCGAACTCGTCATATCCGTACAGCGCCCCGGTCGCCTTGACGAACATAACCATGTCGCCGTCCCAGTCAGGGAATATCGACATGCCATACGTCTTGCCGCCGGTTTCGGACGTTGGTTCGATCTCCTGCATCGCCTTAAGTACAGGGACATAGTCTTCCAGCGTAGCTATCTGCGGATACCCTATCGCTTTGTACAGATCCCAGCGCAGGTCGGGATAATAAAAGTAGGATTCATGGTCGGTGACGGACGTGCCGACGTTGTGGCCGAATCCATACAGCACGCCGCCGGACAAAGCGCGGTTCTTGGCCAGCGCCTTCTCCATGTGCTCAGCGATATAGGGGCCGTAATCCGTCAGCAGATCCTCGTCTTCCCAGTCAAACAGCAATCCCGCGCCGACAGCCTGCAGGTACTCGTCGCCGTCGTTGCCGAACAGGATGATATCGCCCAGATCCTGCGCGGCCATGCGTGTGGCGAACGTGCCGTCAGCCTCGTTGATTATGTTCAATTTCACGTTGAACTTGTCCAGCATCGTCTTGCCGAACCAGCCGACTTGTTCGCCCGCGTAATTCGCCAACTGCGAATAGACCTGCAGCGTGACGACATCCTTCGGAATCACGTCTTGCACGGTTCCGGCTGCCATCGCGGCTCCAGCCATCGCGGCTCCAGCCATCGCCGTCAACAGTGCGAGCGTCAGCGCGAGAGCCGTCCATTTCCTTGATGCGCTCATGTAGTGGCCTCCTTGATAATTTAGTTATGATAACGGTGCGGGCGGTTCTATCCCTTCACCGCTCCAATCATTATGCCTTTCTCAAAATATCTCTGCATAAACGGGTACACCGTCAGTATCGGCAGTATTGTAACCATCGCGACGGTCAGCTGCATCGTGCGCATGTTCAGCGTGGACGCGATCGCCGCCTCCGTTATACTCCCGCCGCTGCCCGCGCTCATAAGCGCGCCCAGGTTGGACGTCGAGGTAAGGTATATGTATAGCCTATGTTGAAGCGTGTACAGCTTAGGTTGGCTGGACATCAGTATGATGGAGTCGGTGAAGCTGTTCCAATGCCCGACCGTGCCAAAGATGGCGATCGTGGCGAGAACGGGCTTCGCCAGCGGGAATATGATCCGGGCGAATATGCGGAAGTATCCCGCTCCGTCGATCTTCGCGCTCTCCTCCAATTCGGCCGGGATGGATTCGACATACGTCTTTACCAGTATGATATTGAACGGCGCGACTATCGAGGGTATCACATAGCCCCAGAAGCTGCCCGTCAAGCCCAGCATCGACATATTTAGGAACCATGGTATCAGCCCCGCGTTGAAGTACATCGTAATCACAACGGCCCTATACACAAGCCGCCTCGCGAACATCTCCCGTTTAGTGACAAGATATCCCATAAACGCCGACGCCAGCATCATCAGCGCCGTGCCGAGCGCGGATCGTCCCAACGTCACCATCACAGCCTGGCCGATGTCGCCGACGCTTAGCAGCTTGATATAATTGCCAAAGTGTATGCCGCGCGGATACAACCGAATCGCGCCGATACGCACCAGCTCGTTATCGCTGATCGTATTGATAAACAGGTAGTAGAACGGAAACAGGCACGCCAGTGAGAACAACGCGAAAAACGCGTAGTTGATTGAATGAAACACCGCGTCGCCGCCGGTGAGTTTTGCGCCAGCTTGCCTTCGCCCAGCCATTCCACCACTCCTAACCAACCAGTTATTCCATTGTCGGCTAAACGATGCTTTCCCCGCGAATCCAAAACGACACCCGGTTCGCGGCAAACAGCAGCGTTATGCTGATAACGGATTTGAACATTCCGACGACCGTCGCCAGCGATATGTTCGAACTGCCGCCTGACGCGAGTCCCAGCGTGTACACGTACAGGTCGAGAACCTCAATCGTCTGCTTGTTCATCTGGTTGCGGAATACCAGGTATTGATCCATGCCGTTGGAGAGCATATTCGCGATTGACAGCAACAGCAGTACGAAGAATGTCGGCATCAATCCCGGCAGGGTTATATGCCACATCTTATCAAACCGTCCCGCTCCATCGATCGACGCGGCTTCATACAACTGCTGGTCGATGCCCGATATTGACGCGACGTATATGATCGCGCTCCATCCCAGACCCTTCCACACGCCCCACAACCACATCTTCAACCATATGTTGGCGCCGCTCATCAGGAAGTTGCCGCCCTCCTTGATGACGCCCAGCGATATCAGCATTGAGTTCACGAATCCTTCGGTTGAAAACAACGCGAACGCAACAGCGTACACGAGCACCCAACTGATGAAGTTCGGTATCGTTGTGATTCCTTGCACCAGTTTTCGCGGTGCGGGGGCGTTCATCTCGGTCAGGAATATCGCGAAGGCCATCGGCATCCACGACGTCGCAATCCCTATGCCGCTCATGGCCAGCGTGTTTCGCATCACACGCGCGATATCGGCCTTCGTCGCGGCGTTCTGGAACAGGTACGCGAACCATTTGAATCCGACGAATCTGTCCGCCGTCAGCGCGAAGCCCGGCTTATAGTCATAAAACGCGTATCGCCACCCCAGCAGCGGCAAGTATGAGAACACGACTATCAGCGCCGTGAATGGCAGCGCCATCAGGAACAGCGAATACTTAGCGGGCATGGCGTAAGGCTCGGGGGCGTGCGCACGGCCGGAATTTCGCCGCCTTTCCATTCTCAGCATCCATCCGGAGACGACGATCGACCCAGCAAACACGCCGACAAACACCCATGTCCCCATCGGCGTCAGCGGTTCAATCCGCGCCGCTTCTTCCAGCGAGGCGAACGTTGCGGCGGCGACCCTCGACACCAGCAAAGCGAGTAATCCCACGCCTGCGCTAACGCATGCGATACGACCGCCCAACCGCCTCAGCGATCCGTTACCCAGCGACATGCATCCCCCCGCCACCATCGCGGCCAGAGCCAGCATCATCGCCAAAGCGTAAATATACACCTGGTTAAGCAACCCGGCGTTAATCCATCCCCGCATCAAGGCGCGTGTGAACGGCGTCATTATCGCGCCGCGCGATATGACGCAGGTGAACAGCGAGACATTTTCGCTAATCAGCGCGCTGAACCGTATTGGATTCACCGCAGGTATGAGCGCAAGCGCAGCGGCCGCGACTGTTATGGTGCGGAACATCAGCGCCGGTATATGTTCGCGTTCATGGGAAACCATTTTTGCCGCCGGTTTTATCGTCATCCGCGTCGCTCCCGCAAGTATTCTGCATGGATAAGATCTTACGATGAATATTATACATATCCTACAAAACACTGTCAAGGGTTAAGGGCAATGTCGTCAACCTAAGGCCTAAAGCGCGGCAAGCTTTTTTCGTTCCAGGGTCTGGGGCGAGCATGCGTTCCAACGCGAGTTTTATCCTAAGTTCTTCCAACTTTCGCCTTCGTGCTTGTTCAGACTCCCGTCCATTACGATGTTGTTCAACGGATCGTATGCCAGAGACGCCAACGCCGTCGCTTTTCCGTCGTTCTTCCCGAACGCGCTCGCAAGCGATCGTTTGACCGAAACCCCGCTGCCGTCGATTGCGCGCAGCCGGTATTTCCCCGCGTACAACTTCAAGTCCTCGCACGAACTAGCAGCGCTTACCACGCTTTGCATCGAGTTTTTGATGAACGCCGGATCCAGATTCTTCCTCGCTTTGGATACGTTTTGAATTGCCGTATGTATAATGCATAAACGTTCGTATTTCGGCGCGGCAGGCGCATGGATCAATGACTCGAATAGTGACAAACGCTCCCGCACCCGTAATGCCGTTATGCATACCATTATATGGAAGTAATGGTAGTATGTCAGGCTTGCAGGTGAGGAGGCTCCGTTATGCAATATCCAGCGTACGCTACCCACACGATTCCG
>JAITDK010000110.1 GCA_031282605.1 Oscillospiraceae bacterium | reverse complement strand
GTATCAATATATCCATCCCCGTCATATGCCCCAGATCATCCAGAAACGTCGGAAAGCTCCTTACCCGCTTGATCGTCAGCCTTGCCAGCGCATCCAGCACAGTCTCCGCTTGCCCTTGCGCCCGCCTCGGCTCCATTACCAACGGCGTGGTCTCGCCGAATATTGGGGCGTTCGCGCAGAATCCCGCTTCCAACCCCGCCGCCAGCGACTTCATTATCAGCGTCGCGGCCAGCCTTATCCCAAACTCGATCCGTTCCTGCTCATAGTCCATCAAGTCCGTCCACTGATTCTCTTTCGCCTGTACGTTCAGTATCACCAGCAGCCTCGGGTCGGCCGTATAGTCATGCGTTTTCACCTGCAGCGCGCCCATGCGCGCGGTCGCCGCCCAATGCACGTCCCGCCGCGCGTCGCCCGCCTGGTATGGCCTGATCCCGGACACTAGAAACGGATCGCTGACAATCCACCTTTTTACGGTCAGATCACCCTGCCATCGCGACGAAGGCGCGTCTATCTCGTTTTCATCCAGCAGCGCCGGATAAACCGTAACCGCCGCGCCCGTCTCAGACGACTTCGTCCACTGCGACAAGCCGAACAGATCGCCGCCTGTCATCGCCACCGATCCTACTTGGTAATACCCCCGCCGCGTCAGCTTCACCCGATGCCGCCGCGTTATCCTCGCAAACGCGCCTGCGTAAAACGAGCTGCGGTGATACTGATCCCCTTCGATCTCTCGTTCCGTACCGTCGTTAAATCCGCTTGATACAGCCGGTTCGTTCGATTCAACTAAGCCGCCTTCCGCGTTTTTCTTGATGAACGCCAGCGTCGGCGACATACGGCTCTCTACCCTCAGCCACGGCACTGGCAGTATCTTCGCGTTACGTATCACCTCTACCAGTTCAATCGTCTCTCCCTCGAACGCGTTCGCCCTGCTGAACGATCGGCTGTATGTCAGCCCTGCCGGCCCGGCCTTTCTGAACACTATCGACTGCAGAACGCCCAGCAGCAGCGCCGACGCGCCCAGTCCCAGCGCGTCCATACTACCGAACCTCTGTCGGAACCGGAACCTGCCTTAGACATTCCTCCACGATCAGGTCTGACGCGTTTGCGCGGCCATACATGCCGCGCACGATTATCCGATGCGCGAGAACGGCGGGTGCCAGCGCCTGCACGTCATCCGGCGTGACGAACGAACGACCGCTGATCAGCGCGTATGCCTGGCACGCGCGCAGCAACGCCAGCGCGCCGCGCGTCGATACCCCCAACTGCACGCTCTCCGCCGCTCGAGTGCGCTCACACAGCGCGACTATATACGTTAGTACCGGCTCCGACGCCTCGACCGCGCGCGCCAGTTTCTGCGCGGTAAGCAGCGATTCCTTCGCCGCGACAGGCTCTATCCGCTCTATCGGGTCGTCGCTGATATAGCGTTCGAGCACTGCGCGGGATTCGAGCGTGCTGGGATAGCCTAACTTCATCCTCAATAAAAACCTGTCCAGCTGCGCCTCCGGCAGCGGGAACGTGCCCTGTATCTCTACTGGATTCTGCGTGGCTACAACGAAGAACGGCGCTTCCAGCGTCCGGGTCGCGCCGTCCATCGTTACCTGCGATTCCTCCATTACCTCAAGCAGCGCCGATTGGGTTCGCGGCGTCGCGCGGTTTATCTCGTCGGCCAGCAGCAGGTTGGTGAACGCCGGCCCTGGGCGGAACGTGAACTCCGCGTCCTTCGGGTTGAACACGCTCATGCCGGTTACGTCCGACGGCAGCAGGTCAGGCGTGAACTGCACCCTCGCGAACCTCAGTTCCACCGACCGCGCCAGCGCCTTGGCCAGCATAGTCTTGCCCGTACCGGGAACGTCCTCCATCAGCACGTGTCCGCGCGCGATCAGCGCGGTGATCAGCAGCTTTATCTCGCGATCCTTGCCGATTATTACCGTGGATATGTTATCGCGTATCCGCTCCGCCAATCTCCGCGCCTGGTCGGGCGTGGAGATTGACGGGTTGGAAGAGTCAAAGGAGTCATTATTCATAATATTACATTCCCGCCGACGCCAGCGCGGACGCCGCCTCGGGCATCTTAAGCATCCAGAACCCTATTACGAGCAGCAGCTGCGCGGGCGCGTACGTCGCCCACACCGCCGCGTCCTGCCATGGGAGACTCCAGCCCCGGAACCATTCCATCGCTATCATGCCATCCGATATGATAAACAGGACGCTTCCCAGCGCGGGCGGCCAGACGAATCCGCCCCGCCGCATCGCGCTGACCCACGCAATACATGCCATCATCATCAACACCAGCGTATAAACCAACGCCGCCGCGCGCATGGGCGCGGGTTGGGTGCCGCCAGAACATATGAGCAGCCATAGCGCAACCGCCGCAACCGTGAACGCCGCGATCATCGCGGGTGTGCGCCAGCCCGGCCGTGCCCATGCCTTAAGATACATCGTGAACGCCAGTATGTAGCACAGATGCGCGACCGCGAAGAATCCCAGCCCCCACAGGCTGGGTTGTGACATCGCCCTGGTCAGCGGCTTGAACCCGGCCAGGGTAGCGTCCCCAAACCACGATAAAACCACGGCGGCCAGCGCCAGCCAGTATGCCGAGGCTTGACGCGACACCGCCAGCGTTAGCGCCGCCGCGCACAGCATACCGGTAAAGAGCAGCTTCCAAAGCATCATACTTATTTCTCCAAGGCCTCAACAAACTTGTAACATATCTCCGCCTCGGTCAAACCGTCGGGTTGGAGTGTCTCGCTCTCTACGACCAGCTCTATGCCCAGTTCGCGCGCGAGTTTCCATACTTGTGCGGCGGGCGCGACGCCCTGTCCCAGCGGTTTGCCTTCGCCTTTTTCAGTGCCGTCCTTGATATGCACGACAGGCACGCGGCTTGACAATTCACGCACCAGCGCCAGCGGATCACGCCCCGCTACGAACGCCCAGTACGTGTCGATCTCGAAGAATATATTCGTTCGATCCCTCAGTTCGTCGAACGGAATTTGTCCGTCCTCGTTTGGCACAAATTCATGCGAATGGTTGTGATATCCCAGCGCGATGCCGGCGGCCGCCAGTTTAGGCTGCGCATTGTTCAGCACGTCCACGATCCGGTCGATCTTCGCCTTCGTCTGCACCTCCGCGTACGGCACGATGATACGCGTGTTGCCTATCGCCTTGTGGAACGCTATGGTTTCGTCAATATTATCCGTCAGTTCCTGCCATCCGGTATGCGTGCCGGATACCTTCAGTCCGGTTTCATCCAGCATCGCCTTGACCTTTTCGGCACAGTGGCCAAAGAACCCGGCGAACTCTACGTTGTCATAGCCGATGGCCTTGACCTTGGCCAGCGCGCCCGCCAAATCATCCTTCGTGATATCGCGCACGCTGTACATCTGCAGTCCCAGGTGCATAGTAACGCCTCCTACTTATTGTTATATGGCTGTGGTGAATACGATTCTGCGTACGTCTACGAGAACGCGTCAAGCGTTGTCCATATCATATCAGATTTTCCCGCTGAATTCAATTCAGGGTCACAATCCTTCATAAATCGTTCATACGCGCGACACAGAGCGGTGTTACACTGATCTTGCGGTCAGGAAATGGCCGAGCATATAGATGGAATTCCAAGGAGTTCCAAGGCGTTCCAAAGAGTTCCAAGGCGCGCCAGGGGTCTCAGGACAGGTGTCGATGTGATTGGCAAGTGATTGACTTTGGCCGAAAGGCCGCGGCGATTGTTGAACGAAAGCGGGGTGACGCCATAGGGTAGCAAGGTATACACAACCATCAACCTCCTCAAGCATCCAGCATTATAGAGCGCCGTCGGTGTGAGCAGCCGACGGCGCGGTTCATTTTCTCGTAAAACCCCTCAACATATTATTCATAAAATACAACCAGCAAGTCGCCTGCGCGGCGCACTTTCGACGCTGAATTGTAAACATTTATCCAAAACACTAGACACAACCGCTGTACATGGGGTAAAATAATGTCGAGGTGATGTTTGATGTGCGGAAACGATGGTAAACTGTTTCGCGGAAACGGCGCGCGGCTGAGGAAACGTTTGGCTGCGCTGGCTCTCGCGGTTCTGCTCGCCGCGATAACGCCCGCCGCTGTTCTTGCCGCGGATCATTTCCTTGTGTATGATTCCATTGTACGCGGTTTCGGCGGACTGATGACTATCCCGCCAGGGCATACCGCCATATTCGTTCCAAAGCAGGGATTATCGCTGTACAGCCGTAATTGGACGTCGCTTCCGCCCTCGCGCTGGAACAGGTACGACATTGTAAGGCGGGAGTTGGATGCCGGCGGCAATATAACTCAATATTGGGTGATCGACGCGGTGGGCAACGTTACCGCCTTGTACCCCTCGCAGCTGCGCCACGCCGTCACACGCCAAATATCTTACGACTGCGATCATCAATCCATAAAATGTCCATTTAATTATCGCGTCAGGTAACGCGGCGATTCGAGGGGAGCCCGGGGGATTCAATCCTCCGGGCCGGATCGTTATGATGGTTATAGGCGTTGGGGGGAATGTCCCCTCCTAGCCGAACGCGTCTTTACGTCACGCCGCCGGCAGCAGCGCTTTCAGCCTATCCTCGCCCAGCAGTTCTTCTTTCAGCAGCGCTTCGGCCAGAAGCTGCAGCGTGTCCTTTTCATCTTCCAGTAACTTCATCGTTACCTTATATAATAGATCCAAACGCGCCTTCACCTGCTGCGCCTCGGCGTTGTTGCCGATACCATACTGACCCAATACCCGGCGCACAGGCAGACCCAGCTCGTCGTCCATGCCCCACTCAAGCGCCATTCTCGCTACCATCTCCGTCGCGCGCACCAGATCATTCGAAGCGCCTGTAGTAATCTGTCGATGTCCAAATACCAGCTCCTCGGCGGCGCGCCCGGCCAGCGCTATGGCCACATGCGCCTCCAGTTCAGCCCTTGTCTGGAACATCCTATCCGGCTGGATGGCCATGCTGTAGCCCGCCATACCCTTCGTTGACGGGATTATCGACAGCCGGGTCAGCTTGCTCTCCGGCAGCAGGCGTGCGGTCGCCAGTGCGTGGCCGGCCTCGTGATACGCTGTGATCGCGCGCTCCCTTTCGCTGATGCCACTGCGATCCTGCTTCTGCTCGCCGACCATTACCGTTTCAAATGAATAATCGATGTCGGCGGGTTCGATAGACTCCGCGTTGCGCCGCGCGGCTCTTATTGCGGCTTCATTGAGCAGGCTCTCCAGTTTCGCGCCGGAGAAGTACACCGCGTTATATGCCAAACGATCCAGATCGACGTCCTTGGAGAGCGGTTTATTCTTCGCGTGAACCTTCAATATCTGCAATCGCTGCGCGCAACTGGGCAGCCCGACCTCTACTTGGCGGTCGAATCGGCCCGGACGCATCAGCGCTTCGTCGAGCATGTCCGGTCGGTTTGTCGCGGCAAGCACCACTATGCCCTGATCGCCGCGGAATCCGCTCATCTCGGTCAGCAGCGCGTTTAGTGTCTGTTCGCGCTCTTCATTGCCGTGCTGATCGCGGCGGCGACCCAGCGCGTCTATCTCGTCTATGAACAGCACGGCCTTCCCGGCGGCGCGCACCTTTTTGAACAAATCGCGCACACGCCCCGCGCCGACGCCCACGTACATCTGCACGAAATCCGAACCGCACACATTGAAGAACGGCACGCCCGCCTCGCCTGCCAGCGCGCGCGCCAGCAGCGTTTTGCCCGTGCCGGGAGGACCGTAGAGCAGCATGCCGCGCGGGATTCTCGCGCCGAACCGCTCGTATTTTTCGGGATTTTTAATGAACTCGACCAACCCGCGCAGCGAGTCGACCGCCTCGTCCTGCGCCGCCACATCCGTGAAGCGCGTGTTGGGTATCTGCTCGCCGACCGATAGCCCCGATGACGAGCGCTTGCCCGCGCGTTTGTACAATATGATGCCGCCCGCCAGCCCCAGCGCGATGGCCAGGCCGGCCCATGGCGGCGTTTGGTTCGTGCGCACGCGAACCCCGCTCATCATCAATTGGTCACGGATCCCTTGATCGGCGGGTGCGTCGGTGCGGTAACGGGCTCCCCCCGGCGTGGTATACGTTATGCTGTCGCCGGTAAACACAACCTCCGTAACCTGTCCGGCTTCCAGCATCGACAGGAACACGGGATAGGTCCGCCAAGGCGGCTGGTTCATCGCCACATATACGCCCGCGCCGAGCAGCACCATTAATACACAACTGGCGATGGCGCGCTGAACCTTGGTCATTACCATCCCTCCGAATAAACAATTGGCTTACCCATACGATTGCGCGTTGTGTTCTGTAAAATCATTATAATTCTAAAATTGGTGTGAGTCCAGCGGTATGTTATGGGAATAACGGGCTTTCCGCTGAGGGGTATAGGATAAGCCTTTGGAGATCGGCTCGAAAATAATAAAAAATGGAATGGCCTTCATGGTACGAGGCGCGCGTTCAGTGCATACACTGTCGATGAAACCGATGCTAGGGAGGGATCACATTTGGATGAACACATGGAGGAAAGGTTCCTTAAACCTGCGATTTCGCCCGACGCGGCGTTGGTGAATCCGGAAGGCATCACCGGTTCTGAAATCGATGCGTCAACAGCTGACAGGGCTGAGCAGATAGGCATGACTCCGGCGATGGCGCGCGTTGATACCCCGGCTCAATACGCGGCCAGCGACGATCAACCGCCGGATCCGACAAAGCGGCTATCGGGTGTGCTGCGCACTCATCTGCGCCAATCCGCCGCCGTGTCGGATCGTATGCGCGGCGTGAATATCCAGTGGCAGACCAACGACATACCCAAGGAATCAATTAGGCCGATACCATCTGGAGTAAGCCCGGGCGCGCAGTCGACGTCGGCTCGGGTGCAGACGTTCGTGAGAGGCCGCGATGGCGAGCCGTCGGCACGAAGTCTGCGTGCGCCGATGGATCGCGTGCTTGCGGGCACCGTCCGGAGGATGGTGCAGCAGGATACGTCGTACCGCAGGCCATACATATCCCTTGCGCACGAGTCACACACCGACGACCAATCGCCGATAACGGAGAAGCTGCCGACGATTGATCCGAACGCCAACGCGACGGCAAGGATCACCGGATACCTGCAGCAGCTGTCCCGTGATTCGTTTGAAATGCCCAAGATAGACGCGCCGATCGATATACCGACGGAGGAATTAACGGGGTCTTCGGAGCCTCCGGTGACGGAGGGTTGACGAACGGGCGGCAGTCTCCTTAGTCCGTGCATCTCCTCCTCCGCCAGAGAATCTCTCCTGTCGCCGGAGAGTCTCCCTGTCGCCGCGCGACGGCTCCTCCTAGCGAGGGATGGGGAGGGGGCACGGACGGTTGTCAAGATATTGCATATACGGCACAGCTGCGGGGATATTGCCAATTACCCCCGCAGCTGTCGTTATACGGTTTTACGCGCGTTTACCGAGCGAATATTTGGGTGATCAGCGGATAACCGTTATCGTCGAGAGCGACGCCTACGCCCGCCTTCGTCCATTGGGAACCAAGTATATTCGCGCGGTGTCCGGACGAGCTCATGAACGCGGCGTTGGCCGTCTGTACATCCTCATGATGGGCTATATTTTCGCCGACTCCGGTGTATTGATACCCAGCCGCGTCCAGCATGTCGGCCGCCTTGCCATAGGTCTCCGACTCATGCGCAAAGTAATCGTTGGCCGCCATATCCTGGCTCTTCAGTCGCGCCAGGATGTTCAACGTCGGATCCATCGCCAGCGGAGAGAGTCCGTTTGATTGGCGTTCGGCGTTAAGCAGCGCCAGCGAGGTCTGTTCCATCGCCGCTACGGCCGGGGTGGCGGCCGCCGCCTGCGAGAGTATACCGCCGCCTGTCTGTGTGGCGGTCTGTGTCGTCGTGTATGACGCGGACGAGCCTGTCGGGCAATACGCGCCTGTCGAGGCGGCTGCGTCCGTGTACTGCGTGTATTGCGGGTACTGTTCGACGCCGGTGCCGTTCGCCGTGGCGTACCAGGGCAGCGTCGTACCGTTTGCCGGACTGTATATCTGGGATACGCCGTCCTTCGCGTACGCCGCGTTCGTGACGGTAACAGGCACGCCATTGATTGTGAACGTGAAAGCGCTGGGCAGATCGGGACACGCCGTGCTCTGGTTGCTCAGCGGTGTTCCGGGCGGTACAATGACGGAGCCTGACGTGCCGTAAGTGCCCGTGCTGCCCAACGCGGATTGCGCCAGCTGATCAACCGCGCTGAGGGTGGTTCCAGGGTACGCCTGTACGGCCGTTTGTTCCTGGCATGCCGACGCGACGGTCTGATTCACCGCGCTAGTCTGCGGGCAGTATGACGATTCCAAGACAGGATTGTACAACGCGGTTTCCGCGGCGGGGGTATACGCCAGCGTTTGATAATCGCCGGATGGCGCGTAGTATTCGTATGCCCCGACCGAACCCAGCGAGCTGCCTTGAGAGCTGTTCGGGCAATAGGATGCGTTGGGGTCGTACAGGCCGCTGTCGTCGATGCTTACCGTCTGCCAGTTGTATCCGTCAGACGCGCCGCTTGACGCGTTGTTCGTAACGCCGCCTTGCGCGATCTCCTGCGATCCGCTGGAATACCATACGCCGTCCTTAATCGCGCCGGATGAGACTGGCTGGGTGCAGACCCAGCTGTTTTGGTTGTCGCTCCATGTCCACGTAGTGCCGCTTCCATCGGAATATTGCTGGCCATTTCGCGGTTTGCCGTAATTCTGATTAATTTGCTGTTGACTTGTTACGTCTGGCACACTATAATAACTGCGAGTTTCGGCTAGCGCTCCGCCTGCGGCTGTCAGCGCCGCCAGCGCCGCAAGCGCCAGACTCATGATCCATCGGGTGTTCCGCATAATCTTACCTCCTTGACGTTTGTGTGTGCGGAATGTTCGCCTTAATCCTCGGTCGCGCCGGGAACGATCGCCGGTTGTTTGGCAGCTCCCTGAGATTGTTTCCTGCGCTACTAAGGATTGGAATGGATTGTAACATTTGAGAAACACAAATGCAATCAATTTGGCAGAAAATTGTCAAGGTAATTAATGGAAACGTAGTGTATGGATCGATGTGGTGTTCGGCGCGACAAATAAGGAGGACCCGCTATGGCTCAGATAACTCTGAAAAAATGCCCAAGGTGCGAACTGAATTACATCACGGACGGAGAAAAGTACTGCACCATATGCCGTCGGGAGATCAAGGGCGAGCCGGAGCGGGAGAGCTTCGAGATATGCTCGGTATGCAATGAAAACCCGGTGATGCCTGGCAAGGACATGTGCATATTTTGCCTGAAGGAATTGGGACGGACGGAACCCGCGGCCGACGACGAGTTAAGCGCGGAGGCCAGCGATATGGAGATGGGCTCCGTGGCGACGATGGACGAGATAGCCATGGATATGGAAGAGAGCGAGATCCCGCGCAGCGAACTGGGCGAGATCGACCGCGAGCTGTCCCTTGAGGAAGCCCTTGAGGAAGAAGGCGGCGAAGAAGACGAAGAGGGCGAAGAGGAAGTTTGAAACTGTTCGCGATAAGCGACCTGCACCTGCCCGGTGGCGGCACGAAGGCGATGGACGTCTTCGGGCCGCATTGGGTTGGACATTTCGATAAGATAAAGCAGGATTGGATAGCGCGAGTATCGGAGGGCGACGCGGTGCTGATGCCCGGCGATTTCTCATGGGCAATGCGTTTGGCGGACGCACTGCCCGATCTGCGCGCGGTAGGAGCGCTGCCCGGTCGAAAGGTAATACTGCGCGGCAATCATGATTACTGGTGGAATGCGCTGGGGCAGCTGTGCGCGGCCCTGCCCCCGTCGATAACGGCGTTGCAGAACAACGCGACGGTGATCCGCGGCGAGGACGCGGATTATGACGGGCAGAGCGGCGCCGTCCAAGAGATAGTGATCGCGGGCAGCCGGGGCTGGAATTATCCCGACCCGCTTGCTCCGTCATACGCCGACGACGACAAGATATACAAGCGCGAGTTGATCCGCCTTGATATGTCCATACGCGACGCCAAGCGGCGCGCACCCCGCGCGCCGCTGATCATTATGACCCACTACCCGCCCTTTCGCGACCGGTATGAACCGTCGCCGATGACCGCAATAATAAATGAGAGCGGCGCCGTCGCGTGCGTATACGGGCATCTGCACGGGGAATCGGGATTTTCAATCGGCGCGTCCAGGACGATCCATGGCGTGACATACCATCAGGTGTCGTGCGATGGACTGGGGTTCAAGCTGAAGGAGATTCAACTATAGTCAAGCTTCCGATCGCCCTGGGAAAATCAGCGCCTTTCATCACGAAAAATCGTCAGCAGCGAGGTAGAGCGTGCCATCCATAAGCATCAAGAGCCATCCCTTGGTTAAGACCCTGCTCGGCCTGCGAGGCAACACGCGCGCCTGCGTATTCACCGAACCCATGTGGGGATTGTCCATGAACCTGTGCCTGCCGTATGCGTCCGTATTCATGCTGTCCATGGGCATGTCGGATACTCAGGTGGGCATCGTCGCGTCGATATATATGTTCTCGCAAATGTTGTTCGCGTTCATATCGGGAATGATTGTGGATAAGATGGGACGGCGGCTTTCGACGGCCGTTTTCGACTTCTTGGCGTGGAGCCTGCCGTGCCTTATATGGGCGAGCAGTCAAGGCTTCTGGTTCTTCGCGGTGGCCGCGCTGTTCAATGGTATGATGAAAGTTACGACGGTATCGTGGGACTGTCTGCTCGTTGAGGATGCGCCGCCTAATATGATTACGCAGATATACACATGGGTGATCATCTGCGGCAATCTTTCCGCTTTGTTCGCGCCTATCGCGTCGATCATGGTGTCGCGGCTGACAATGGTGCCAGCGGTGCGCATCCTCTATATCAACGCGTTCGTCGTGATGACCGCCAAATTGATTATCTTATATAAGTTTTCCACCGAAACAGCGATCGGGCGAGTGCGGCGCGAGGCCGCTAAGAACTGGACGCTGCGCACTATCATCGCCAACTACGCGCAGTCCATCAAGAACATCAGATCGTCGAGCGGCACGTCGTTCGCGATATTGATCAGCGTACTCGTTGAGATTGTCGGGATGATATCGGTCACGTTCTGGCAGATCATCGCCTCTCGCAAAGTGGGTGTGCCGGATACGCTGCTTCCCATATTCCCGATGGTCAAGAGCGTGCTGTCTATTGCGTTCCTGTTCGGGATAATCGGACGGATGAAGCAAACCAAGCTGAAGATGCCGCTGTATGGCGGGTTTGTTTGCGCTATGATCGGATGCCTGCTGCTGATATTCGCGCCCGCGAACAGCGCGCTGGGATTCGCGGCGCTGTTCTTGTCGTTAGCGTTCGAGGCGCTGGGTAACGCCACGCTCAATACGCTGCGCGAGTCGCTCGTGGCGATACACGTCCGCCCCGAGGATCGCTCCGGCGTAATGGCGCTGTTGCAAACGTTAGTGATGCTGGTCAGCGTGCCGTTCGGATACATCGGCGGTATGCTTAGCGATATATCTAAGCCGCTGCCGTTTGTGCTGAGCATGGGACTGCTCACGTTCGGATTGCTGTCTACGGCGTTTGTGTATAGGGATGCGTGATGTTTGTTTCGACTTTAATTATTACAGCAGGATGGTCGGCTTGTTGGGTTGCGTCGCGTAAGTCTCGGCTGTCCGCTGCGGCGGGACGCTGTCCGATCTTCGGATCGGAAGCGCTTTTAGTTTGTGGCGCCCCGCCACTATGGCGTAAGTTGTCAACTTCTTTATAGCGGTTTTGCTGGCGGGGCGCAGGGTTGGAACGGTAGGACGAGGAACGGTGGTACGAGGAACGTCCCTGCGGGGAGCCTGGGTCTCTGTCCCAGTCCCTGCGAAGGGCTATCCGCCCTTTCGAAACCAGACCAGGCTTCGCCTGGACCATCGTGTTGCACAATCTACCGGTTACGGCCAGCCGGTCGTGTTTCGATAGTCTGCCTCGTAGCGAACCAGTCCTTCCAACCCTCATCGCCCTCTCGGGGGAGAGGCCGACGCAGCGGTAGAGGGGTTCCCCTGGGATGCCGTGAGGGGACGTGTGTTGCGCGCAGCGAGGGTGAGGGCGCACCTCCGTTGGGATAAGTAAAAGGACTGCCGTTAGGCAGTCCTTTTTCCTCCTGCTTGTCGGTTGCGGATCAATGGAATAGCGAGCTTGTTAAGAACAATGTCGCCGCCAATGATGATATCAACGACACTACCGTGATTTGCGTGTTGATCGACGGTCCCGCTGTGTCCTTGAACGGATCGCCTACCGTATCGCCTACCACCGCCGCCTTGTGCGCGTCGGAACCCTTTCCACCTTCATGCCCGGATTCGACGTACTTCTTCGCGTTGTCCCACAACCCACCTGCGTTGCTCATGAATAGCGCCAGCAATAACCCTGACACTATATTCCCCGTCAAATATCCCCCTATCGCCTGAACGCCGCCAATGAACCCCACTGCCAGCGTAATCAATATAGTGAATAACCCGGCGGGTATCAACTCGCGCAGTGCGCCGTTGGTCGCTATGTCGATGCACTTGCCGTATTCCGGCACCACGCCATCCTTGCCTTCCTTTAAACCCCTGATTTCACGGAACTGGCGATGAATCTCGCCGACCATGCGCTGCGCGTTGCGGTCAACGCCTAGTATCAGCATTGCGGAGAACACGGCCGGTACTGCGGCTCCGACCAGCAGCCCGAAGAACACTGCCGGGTTCATTATATCAAACCCTGTAATTATCTGCAGTCCCAACTCTAACGCCTTCTCGTTCACCTCGCTGATGAACGTGCCCAGCAACGCGATTACGGTCAAACCCGCCGCGCCGATCGCGAAACCCTTCGTGACGGCCTTTACCGTGTTGCCCGCGCTGTCCAGTTGGTCGGTGATCTCCAGGACTTTATCACCCAGGTTGCCCATCTCGGCCAGACCGCGCGCGTTATCCACGATCGGACCATACGCATCGTTGGATATAATCATACCCACTATCGATAGCATCCCAACGGCGGCCATCGCGATACCGAACATAGCGTACCCATCTCCAAGCGGGGCGCACAGGTTGTACGCGAGCAGGCTGGATACCGCAATGCCGATCAACGCGGGCAGCGCAGATATGAATCCATAGGACACGCCCGACAGGATTGTGAACGCCGGACCAGTTGCCGAAGCCTTGGCCACCTTGTGAACGGGCGGCTTCGTGTCGTCGGTGAAATAGTCGCTGGCGATGCCTATCAGCGTGCCGACCGCCAGACCGACCATGCACGCGCCCCATATCCGCCACGAAAAGCCGAACGCTACTGTCGCCACGGCTGTCAGCACCGCGTATATGCCGGTTGTTACATACGTGGAACGGTTCAGCGCGGACGTCGGGCCTTTGTCGCCCATCCTTGCAAGCATGACGCCCAGTATCGACGCCAGCAATCCTGCGGCGGCGTAACAGAACACTATTGCAGCGTTCGTCCCGCCCGCGGCCTTATCCAGCGCGCCGGCCAGCACCAGCGCGGCTGACATAGACGCTACGTTCGAGTCGAACAGATCGGCGCCCATACCGGCCACGTCGCCTACGTTGTCGCCCACGTTATCCGCTATGACCGCCGGGTTGCGAGGATCATCCTCGGGTATGCCCAGTTCCACCTTGCCCACCAAGTCCGCGCTTACGTCGGCGGTCTTGGTGAATATGCCGCCGCCCGCCTTGGCGAACAGCGCAAGGCTGCTTGCCCCGAAACTGAACCCCAGCAGCGTGGATGTCTCCTTTGTGACCAGCATCACCAGCGATACGCCCAGCAGCGTCGAGCCTACTACCGCCATGCCCATCACGGAACCGCCGCGGAATCCGGCCATGAACGAGGGCTTGATACCCTTGAGCGCCGCTTCCGCGGTCTTGACGTTGGCTATCGTGGCCACGCGCATTCCTATAACGCCCGCGATACCGGAGAAAACCGTGCCCGCTAGATAAGCCAGCGCCATATGCCAGTTCGACGTGGAGTTCCCCTTCCAGATCGGCGAGGGCAGGAACACGAGTATCAGCACGGCGACGCAGCCGGCGAATATCGCCAGCACTTTATACTCGCGCCGCAGGAACGTCGTAGCTCCATCGCGTATCCATTCTCCCACCTGCGCTACTCGGGGGTTCGACGACGGCACGGCCTTAACCCATCGATACAGCCACATCGCGAACACGAACGCCAGCAGGGATACGACTATGGAGGCGGCCAGCAATCCATCGTACATATGAGTCACCCTTTCTTGATTTTAGATACCGCGAACGTTGCGATATAGAGTATCAGCATCACCACGAATATGCCCAGCATCCCCAGGCCCATCACGCCGAACGATTCCAAGAATCGGCCTATATTAATCGACATATGCCCGTCTCCTTTCCATTATACCTATCGGTCGGTTTACCGCTTGCCGGCTTGTCAATTATTGCTTACTTAATAAGGCCTTCTACCAGCTTTATTACCAATCCGCCCGCTATTACCGACGCTATCTGGCCGGATACGTTCGCGCTTACCGCGTGCATCAGGATATGGTTGCTGGGGTCTTCCTCGGTGGCCATCTTCGCGATAACCCTCGCGGACATTGGGAACGCCGATATGCCTGTCGCGCCGATCATCGGGTTGATCTTTTCCTTGAGGAACAGGTTCATCGCCTTGGCGAACAGCACGCCGCCCACCGTGTCGAACACGAACGCGAACAATCCAAGCCCCAGTATCATCAGCGTTTCAGGGTTGAGGAACTTGGCGGCCTGCATGTTAACGGCCACCGTGATGCCCAGCAGCAGCGTGATAAGGTTGGCCAATTCCTTCTGCGCGGAGTTGCTCAGCGAGTTCAGCACGCCGCATTCCCGGATCAGGTTTCCGAACATCAGGAACCCGACCAGCGCGACGGAGCGCGGCGCAAACAATCCCGCGACCACGGTCACGATTATCGGGAAGAGTATACGGATGAGCCGGCTGACGTCCTTCTGCTTATAGTGCATATGGATGCGGCGTTCGGCCTTCGTCGTGACCATTTTAATGACCGGCGGTTGTATGATGGGCACCAGCGCCATATACGAATACGCCGCGACGATAATCGCGCCTATGTATTTGCTGTCGAAATAGTTGGCGACAAATATGCTTGTCGGGCCGTCCGCGGCGCCGATAATGGAGATTGACGCCGCGTCCTGAGGCGTGAATCCCAGCAGCGAGGCCAGCGAGAATGTGAAAAATATGCCGAACTGCGCCGCCGCGCCGAAGAACAGCATTTTGGGGTTTGCCAACAACGGGCCGAAGTCGATCATCGCGCCGATGCCTATAAACAGCAGCAGCGGGAACAGTTCGTTGGCGATGCCCGCGGCGTACAGTTCGTCCAGCACGCCTACCTCGATGTTGGTTTTCAGCGTGCCTTCGACGAACTGATTTATATATTGGGTTATCGCGCCGGACATCGGCAGGTTGACCAATATGGCTCCGAACCCCATTGGCAGCAGCAGCGACGGTTCCATATCGCGCGCAACGGCCAGGTAGATGAGAATCCCGCCGATCACCCACATGATCGCTTGCTGATAGTTGATATTTAACAGGTTCCCGAACAGCGCTTCCAAATCTATCTCTCCTTGCGTTATGATATAGGTGGATTAAAAAAGCTCCCCATAGGGGAGCATGGTCTCAACCAGCGGTTTGACATAGGATCGCTCTGCGCTGCCGCCAGAGGCGTGATATGTCTCACCGAACTGGCGCACCATTGAGCGCTCCACCCTCGCGCGGAACCTCCGCGCTACGCTCGAAACTTGAAACGGAGCGCCATGCGATGTATAGGCGCGCCGCCAACCGGATTTTGAACTACATAATTTGGGTATATGCTAACACGTCCGTCAGAAATTGTCAAATTGTTTTTTTATTGGCCGCGTTATTTTGCGGGCGTATGTTTTGCGTTTAAGGAGGAATAACGGCGCTGCATGTGGAACAAAATGGCATGAAGGGTTTGTGAGAGGCTTATCAAGGAGGTTGTTATGTCTACACCATACGTTGTTACCATCGCCCGTGGGTTCGGCAGCGGCGGCAAGGAGATTGGCGCTAAACTGGCGCAGAGGATGGGTATTCCCGTTTATGAGCGGCAGATACTGCGCTTGGCGTCCGACGAGAGCGGCTTGAATGAAGCGTTGTTTGGGATGGTCGATGAGAAACTGA